>JAEENL010000090.1 GCA_016283775.1 Lachnospiraceae bacterium
CCGGCCTCTGTGAGAGTCGTAGCGTCCGCTATCGCAAACGGCACGTTAAGAAGCTTTGCGAGAGTCTGTGCGAGATAGGTCTTTCCGGAACCGGTGGGTCCGATCATCAGGATGTTGCTCTTTTGAAGCTCGACATCCGACTTGCTCTCGTAGAGGATCTTTTTGTAATGATTGTAGACCGCTACAGCAAGCACGCGCTTTGCCTCGTCCTGGCCTATAACGTAATCGTCAAGGAATTTCTTGATGTCGACGGGCTTTACAAGATTGATCCCGTCAAATTCGGGGGTCTTCTTTTGGCCGTCATCCATAAACTCGCTGAGATCGCGGTCTTCGTCATCCTCTTCGATGAGGTCGGCGCAGAGCATCACACATTCGGAACAGATGAACGTATCCGGGGCGATCCCGGAGAACAGTCTCACATTCTTTCCGGCAGGTCTTCCGCAAAAGGCGCAGCATATATTGTTATCATTTGATTTTGCCACTTTTGACTCCGTTCTACCTGTGTTCCACTATCTCATCAACGAGACCGTATTCCTTGGCTTCTTCGGCAGACATGTAGTAATCGCGCTCTGTGTCGCGCTCGATCACTTCAAGGGGCTTTCCGGTGTTTGCTGCCAGGATCTCGTTCAGTCTCTTTTTGGTCTTTAAGATGTTCTCGGCAACGATCTTGATCTCGGTGGCCTGACCCTTTGCACCGCCCGAAGGCTGATGGATCATGACTTCGGAATTGGGAAGGATGTAGCGCTTGCCCTTTGCTCCGCCTGCAAGAAGGAACGCTCCCATGCTTGCGGCCATACCGATGCAGATGGTGGAAACGTCGCACTTGATGAACTGCATGGTATCATAGATCGCAAATCCGTCGGTCACGGAACCGCCGGGGGAATTGATGTAGAGTGAAATATCCTTGTTAGGATCCTCGGCCTCGAGGAAAAGAAGCTGTGCGACAACAAGGCTTGCTGTCACATCATTTACTTCGTCTCCGAGGAAGATGATCCTGTCCTTTAAAAGTCTTGAATAAATATCATAAGAGCGCTCGCCTTTGCTGGTCTGCTCTACGACGTACGGAACCAAGCTCATGTTTTTGTCCTCCGTTTACTGCTTTTTAATGCTTATTACTTTTCCACTGCGTTGTCCCTTACAAAATCAAGGGCCTTTGTAACGCATACGTCCTCACGGATGGCTTCCTTTTCCTTGTCAGTGATGAGGCCCTGCAGTTTCTCAAGCTCCATCTGATAGGATTCTGCCATCTTTTTGATCTCTTCGTCAACCTCTTCGTCGGAAGCGGTGAAGCCTTCCGCCTGAGCAACAGCCTCAAGCACAAGCCTTGTCTTTATCCTCTTTGCGGCCTGAGGACGGATCTGCTCCTTGAGCTTGTCCTCATCAAGTCCTGTGAAGGAATAGTACATCTCGATGGAAAGGCCCTGGCTCTTGATCCTCTGGGCAAAATCGTCAAACATCTGCTCAGCTTCCATGTCGATCATGGGCTCGGGGATATCCATCTCTGCGTTGTCAGCGATGATGTCAACAACAGCGTCTTCCTTTGCCTGCTTAGCCTGCTTTGCTTTCTGCTCGGAAAGGTTCTTTCTGATGTCTGCCTTGTATTCGTCAAGGGTATCAAAATCGGAAACCTCGGAAGCAAGCTCGTCATCGATGGCGGGAAGCTCCTTTGTCTTTATGGAATTAAGCTTGCACTTGAAAACAGCGGGCTGTCCTGCAAGCTCTTTTGCTGTGTAATCCTCGGGGAATGTAACGTTTACGTCAAACTCGTCGCCTACGGAATGTCCGACGATCTGGTCCTCAAAGTTGTCGATGAAGGTGTGTGAACCGATAACAAGGTCGTGGTTCTCGCCCTTGCCGCCTTCAAAAGGAACGCCGTCCTTAAAGCCTTCAAAGTTGATGTTTGCGGTGTCACCGTTCTGTACAGGTCTGTCCTCAACGGTGATAAGTCTGCCGTTCTGGTCCTGAACCTTCTTTAACTCGTTCTCGATGTCCTCATCGGTAACTTCTGCGGAAACCTTGTCAACCTCAACGCCCTTGTATGCGCCAAGCTTAACTTCGGGCTTTACGGCTACTTCTGCGGAGAAAACGAACTCTTTGTTCTTGCCGATCTCAACGATGTCGATGCCGGGACGGGAAACGATCTTAAGACCGCTCTCCTCCGCTGCCTTGCTGTACTCGCCGGGGATGAGCTCATTTGCCGCGTCCTCAAAGAATACGCCTTCGCCGTACATCTTCTCTATGATGCTTCTGGGAGCCTTGCCCTTGCGGAAGCCCTGGATGTCGATCCTGTTTTTGTTCTTCTGATAGGCTCTCTCAACTGCCTTTTCAAATTCGTCTGCGCCCACGGTGATGATGAGTTTCACCATGTTCTTCTGTTCAAGCTGTTCTACCTTTACCATTGTCTTTGTTACTCCTTATATTTCATTTTGTGTTTTATTTTTCGCTTTTTGTAGCCGTAGTATTTTAGCAGACATGTCCCTGTTTTGCAATAACATCCACTATGCGGCCCACAACTTTTTCACATTTTTCCATGGAATCGGCTTCCGCCATGACACGGATAACAGGCTCGGTGCCTGACTCACGGAGCAGTATCCTGCCGTTTCCGTTGAGTTCCTTTGTGGCCTCTTCAACGGCTTTTATGACTTCCTCGTCCTCACGTGCGAGCTTTTTGTTTTTTACTCTCACGTTCTTTAAGAGCTGGGGATAGGTCTTCATATCCTTTGAAAGTTCGGAGATCGGAAGCTTGGATTCGAGCATGACTTCCATGATCTTTACGGAAGTGAGCACTCCGTCTCCGGTCTTTGCATACTTTGAAAAGATGATGTGGCCCGAGTTTTCGCCGCCGAGAGAATGATCGTTTGCGAGCATGTTTTCGGAAACGTATTTGTCGCCCACCGCGGTCTGCTCATATCTGATGCCCTTTGCTTCGAGCGCCTTGTAGAGTCCCATGTTTGACATGACGGTCGTTACAACGGTGTTGTTGTTCAGTTCTCCGCGCTTTGCCATGTAGACGCCGCACATATACATTATCCTGTCGCCGTCGACAAGGTTGCCCTTTTCGTCCACGCAGAGACATCTGTCTGCATCACCGTCATAGGCAAAGCCTACGGCGAGTCCGTTTTCCACAACGAATTTCTGCAGCTTTTCTATGTGGGTCGATCCGCAGTCGGTGTTGATGTTCAGACCGTTCGGCTCATTTGCCATCACGTATGTCTTTGCTCCGAGAGCATCGAATACGCCTTTTGCGACTGTGGTCGCGGATCCGTTTGCAAGATCGAGGCCGACCTTTATGCCGTCAAACGAGCGTGTCGCGAGCGAAATGAGGTGTCCTATGTAGCGGTTCCTTCCCATTGCGTAGTCAACGGTCTTTCCGATGTCTTCGCGTTTTGCGAGAGGGAGATTGTCCTCCTCCGAATCGATGTAATCCTCGATCATGGCCTCGATGTCCGCCTCAAGCTTGAAGCCCTGGCCGTTTATGACCTTGATGCCGTTGTCATAGAAGGGATTGTGGCTTGCCGTGATCATGATGCCGCAGTCAAAGTCTTCCGAGCGCACAACGTACGATACGCTGGGGGTCGTCGTAACGTGGAGAAGATATGCGTCCGCTCCGCTGGCCGTGAGCCCCGCCACCAGTGAATACTCAAACATGTAGCTTGAGCGTCTGGTGTCTTTTCCGATAACGATCTTTGCCTTGTGGTCCTTTCCGTAATAGCAGCCGAGGAAACGTCCCACCTTGAACGCATGCTCCACAGTGAGATCTACGTTTGCTTCTCCTCTGAAGCCGTCTGTTCCGAAATATTTACCCATGTTGAAAAAACCTCCGTGGTCTATTGTTCAGAAGTCTCTATGCCCTGTATCTTTCTGTTGCATATGACTCTGTTCCTTCCGATCTGTTTTGCTTTGTAGAGAAGCTTATCCGCTCTTCCGTAAAGCGTTGTAAAGTTTATCTCGGGCGACGCGACCTCGATGTCGAGTCCGAGGCTTATCGTCACCACAGCGTTCCTTGCGGTCGCATGCTGTAAACGCAGGCCTTCCACGTCACTCCTTATCTTTTCGGCGAGTTCGTACATCTGTATTTCGGGCATGCCGTACAGGAAAACCAGGAATTCCTCACCGCCTATACGTGACGGGAAGCCGGTGTCTCCAACGGTCATGGATATCCTTGAAGCGACCTGTTTGAGGCAGATATCGCCCTGCACATGTCCGAAGCCGTCGTTGTATTTCTTGAAATGGTCTATATCGATAAGTATCACGCCCACAAGGTCCTGCTGGCGTATACATACCTTCCATATGGGATCGATCTCGTGCTCAAGGCCTCTTCTGTTGATAAGACCTGTGAGGGGATCGCGCTCGGCCTGCTCTGTTTCTTTCTTTGCCCTGAATTCCTGCCTTGTGATCTCGGTCCTCATGGTATAGCTGTCACGGGAAAGGAGAAAGCTGAAGCAATGTGTCGCGGCAACGAGCACCACCTGTGAAAAGTCTATGGGGTCGTTCGTCTTGGCCGCGATGATACTTACGGCGGAAAGTCCGATGAGCTCGACGATCGTCATCACAACGTATTGCTTCGTCGTGGTATAGATCACATATGCCCCGAGGAGCACACCGATGCTGTAGAGCGCAAGGCTGTCCATATATTTCAGTGAGATGAAAGTGAGATAGAGAAGATAAAAGAACAGAAAGCCGATGAAGCTGAAGCTTACCGCATCGTAATATTCCTTTGCCTTCATCGCAAGTGTCATGTAGGTGAGCACCGCAAAGGCACCGCAGCCTATGGCAAAAAAGGCGCCGGGCAGTACAAAGTGGATGAGGCTGTCGCTCAGGAACAGAGTGTTTATGAGTATCAGCACCACCGATACGGAAATGGCGAGTGCAAGCGCGCAGATGAAGCTCCGCTTGGTGTTTGCTTCCGCTATCTTTTCCCAGAACAGCTTTCGTTTGTTCTTGTTTTTTTGACTTCTTCTTTCTTCTGTCATGAGATCCTCTTACTTCAACCCTTGTCTTTAAGCGGAAAGGTTGTTTCGTTTAAGGTCGTACAGTTTTTTCTGATCGGTTATGATCTCGAACAACCTGTCCACGTCTATAGGTTTCGGGAGGCATTCATCCATCCCGGCCTCCAAAAGTATCTTCACATCTTCTTCATATGCGTTTGCGGCAAGCGCCACGATAGGGATCAAAAGGCTGTCAGAACGTTTTCCGTTCCTTATGCGCTTTGTGGCTTCTATCCCGTCCATCACAGGCATCCTTGCGTCCATGAGTATGATATCGTACTCAAAATCCTCCGATGCCTCAAAAAGCTCTGCCGCAAGTTTTCCGTTTTCGGCGGCATCGACCGTGGCTCCGCGCTCCTCAAGAAGGTTTTTCACTATCTGGGTATTAAGCGGGCTGTCTTCGGCGAGGAGTATCTTCGCGCCGTTTATTACGTCACCGGGTTTTCCTTTTTTCTTTACGGGCGCTTCTTTTTTCGAAGCAAGCGCTCCTATCATCGCACTCGCGTTTTCGGCCGAGGTCTCCGCTATCACTTTTTTCTCGGCGGCTTCTTTGAGCTTTTCGGCCATTATGCTGATGTTGTTGGTAACAACACCGATCTCGTCGGACGCATCGGTCTGCGGAATGCCCTCAAGATCGCCTGTTGCGATGGCATCTGCCTGCCTGGCAAGGTTTTTAAGCCTTTCCGAAACCTTGCCGGTGAGATTGTAGGCCGCCGCGAGCGAGATCACATAAAAGACGACGGAAAGCACGATGCACGAGACTACGGCGGGCGTGAAGCGCTGGATTAGAGCGGCGCGTTCAGCGGGCGAATACCCTTCGGTCACCTGCACGATTATCTCTTTGCCGATGCTGTATGCATAGCACCCGAGAAACCCGTAGCCCCATCCGAAAAGGATGGCGACGCACAGCATGATCTTTACTCTGAGGCGCGCCTTATACCAAAACCAGTTGGCAAATTTCTTCATGATGTCTCCTGACGGCTCAGCCGTTATAGGAATTTACGATATTTTTAAGAGCGTTGATATTTACGCCGAGCATGATGAAATATGCCGCTCTTAACAGTTCTCCGAATATCGAAAAGGGGTTTGCGCTCGCGATCGAACCAAGCGCGCCCATAGCTCCGAACACACCCGCGATGATCAGCATCACTGCCGCAAAGCCGGACACCTTTTTCTCGGAATAAACTCCGTTTACCACATTTTCAAGCTTTGTAATCGTGTTGTTGAGGCCAACGTTCTTTGCGATATAGAGTCCGATGATCGCAAGAGCGAAGACAACAAAGACAATGAATACTCCGACAAAAACAGACGCGATCGTTGTTCCCACAGAGTCAAGGCTTCCGAGGCCCACGGCGCCGAAGACCGCTATCCCGAAAACAGCCAGGAGAAGCACCAGCGCAAGTAATGCATATCCCACTATTCCGATGATGTTCAGGACCTTAAGAAGAGTAAAGCCCGAGGTCTCCATCCTTTCCGATACTGCCTTGTTCCTTGCGGAAGACCAGACCATCATGAGTCCCGCAAAGGTCAGGATAAGGGGGAGGTTCCCGATGATCGCTCCGATAAGAGCAGATATGCCGCTTCCCGAACCGAGCGAATTTATCATTGCATAATAGCTGTCAAGAAAGTCCGCATCCACACCGTAGTCTTCAAGGAGCTGCGCATACTGTACGAGCATCGTCTTTGATCCCACTATCGATCCGGATATCATGAGCACTATGGAAGCGATCAGGATGACCGCCATGATGAGCACTCTGTTTGAACCCAGAAAATCTCTTATTTCCGCAACAAATCCGCCTCTTTCGTCCGCGGGCGGAGTAACCTGATTCATTTCATCCATTTTTCGTTTTTCTCCTTTTGCAAATGTGTAGAAATATGATAAAAACACATAACACACCATTCTTTATCTTACCATTTACAGCATGTTACGTCAAGAGCGAGGGCGCATTTGAACGGTGTACGGACAGGCATGATAACATATGATGCATGTTAGGGAAAAAAAGAATTGAGATTATCCGAAAATAAGTGTACAATCGTAAAGTCGGGCTTCGCTTTTCGAAGCACGCGCATCTATCATTCAAGGAGGATCAGCAATGAAGATTTCCAAAAGCAGTTTCGGAAAGACAAAATCCGGCGCAGAAGCCACACTCTACACCCTCGAGAACAGCAAGGGCATGAAGGTCACACTCACAGATTACGGCGCAACAGTCGTAGGCATCATGGTTCCCGGCAGGAACGGCAAGGCAGAGGATATCACTCTCGGCTATGACGATGTTCACGGCTATGACGAAAACGGCACCTACTACGGCGCTTTCATAGGACGTAACGGAAACCGTATCGCAAACTGCTCTTTCACAATAAACGGCGTGGAATACAAGCTTGACAACAACGACAACGGCAACAACCTCCACGGAGGCTTCAAGGGCTACAACAATTTCATGTACGAGGCAGAGATCACAGAGGAAGAAAGCGAGATCTCCGTTGAATTTTCAAGACTCAGCCCCGACATGGAGCAGGGTTTCCCCGGAAATCTCGATGTTTCCGTGACCTACACTCTCACAGAAGAAAACGAGCTCTGCATCGAATATTATGCAGTTTCCGACAAGGATACCGTGGTAAACCTTACGAACCATACCTTCTTTAACCTTGACGGGCAGGCTTCGGGCTCTATCCTCGACACCGAGATCTTTATCGACGCCGACAACTTCACGCCTACCAACGATTCGCTCATCCCTACCGGCGAGCTTCGTCCCGTTGAAGGCACTCCGATGGATTTCAGAACCCCCACAAAGATCGGCGACCGTATCGAAGAAGATTATCTTCCTCTCAAGCAGGCGGGCGGCTATGACCACAACTACTGCCTCAACAATTCGGGAGAAGATCCCGAGCTTGTATGCACCGCATACAGCGAAAAGTCCGGCAGAATGGTCGAAGTTTACACCGATCTTCCGGGAATGCAGCTTTATGTAGGAAACTTCATCGACGGCAAAGTAAAGGGAAAAGGCGGTTATGTGTATAAAAAGCGCGAAGGCTTCTGCCTCGAGACACAGCTCTTCCCCGATGCATGTAACGCAAAGCCTTTCTTCAAGACTTCTGTGCTCAAAGCCGGAGAAGAATATTCCACCGCAACGATCTACAAGTTCTCAGTAAAATAGTTTAAACGGCATGTAGTTTTATCGTGTCCGTATGCTTTCAGGCCCTCGTATTTGTATGTTAATTCGTACAAAAACCCGGGCCTGTTCTGTTGTTTATTTATACATGTTATACAAAAATTGGCCCGAGGGCTTGACAAATCAGCGCCAAACTGTCATAAATCTCTACAGTTTATTTGTAAATATGCATTACAGACAGGTAATGCTTTGAATATTTTTAAGGGAGTGAATAAAATGGCAACAACAGAAAAGAAAGAAAACATCCTAGAAAAGGAAGTAAAGGCTGCGGAAGCTGCAACCAAAAAGGTCGCAAAGGCTTCCGCCGAAACCGCTAAAAAGGCTGTAAGCGCCACAAAGAAGGCCGCAAAGGCTTCAGGCGAGACTGTAAAGAAAGCGGCTGCAGCAACAAAGAAGGCTGTAAAGGAGACCGGCAGCAAGGTCACCACACCCGCGGCTGTAAAGAACGCAGAGATCACCCTTCAGTATCAGGGTTCGGACTTTGACGTTACAAACATCGCGCTTAAGGCTCAGGAAGTCTTCAGATCCACAGGTTCAAAGACACCGATCAAGTCTCTCAAGGTTTATCTCAAGCCCGAGGACAGAACAGCATATTATGTTGTAAACGGAAACATCACAGGCGCATTTGCACTGTGATAAAGACATAATCAATATAAGTACAGGATCCTCACCGCACATGGAAGCCGTATTCTTGTTCCTCGGTGGGGATCTTTTTTCGTTCTATCCGGTCGATCGATATGTAATGTCCGGTCTGTATCGCTTCTATAACGCGGTCAAGGTTCACTTCATAGCCCTGAAGTTCCATCTCGACCGATCCGTCCCACATGTTTTCCACCCAGCCGGTGAGGCCGAGTGCCTCGGCGAGTGTCCTGGCGCGCCAGCGAAAGCCGACTCCCTGTACACGTCCGGTAAATCTGTAATGATATCTTACTTTTCCGTCTGCCATTGCCATTATTGTCTCCGTACAATAAGCCCGAAGGCGGGGTGTCCTCGGGCTTATTGACTGTAAGGTAAAAGAGGGGTTTGTATCAGAAACGGAGTGTGTCTACTCCTTAGATCTGATCATGAGAAAATGCGGTGCTTTGTAAAAACTATGAAAAGTCCCGCAGGTATCGCCGCAACCGCGATACCGAATTCGCCGCCTGTGACGGCGATGCCGATGAGGGAAGCAAGGATCACTCCGAGCCCCGCAATGCGCTGCTTAAGGAAATAGCCGGAGTTTTCCTGTCTTTCCTTGGCCTTTGCGTCGGCAACGTATTCCCTGATATGGTTCCTGCGCTCGCGTGAAGCCCTGACAGCCTCAAGCGCTGCGTTGTATCCTTCTTCGTATGCACTGTCATATGACCAGTTAACTGCCTGTGCCTGCATGATATCTTCCTTTCTGCCTTGTGCTTCGCGCCCGTTTAGGACTTGCTTTGTCTTTGTTTATGTCTTTATGATACTCTGCCTGCCGGGGAGAAAACTCCCCATAGCAGTTACTTTTTCATTTAAGTACTCTTCCGAAAGTGTAAAGGCTGTCGCCCTCAAGGATACGGATGGGCTTGTAAGCGGGATTGAGGGAAACAAGCTCTGCGCCGTTTTTTGTCAGGCGGAATTTCTTGATAAAGGCGCTGCCGTTTAACGAGAAGAGGCCTATCTCTCCGTCGTTTACAGAATCGCAGCGCTCGACCCATACCATCTGGCCGTTGGTGAACACAGGCTCCATGCTGTCGCCGTTGACATGTGTGCCAAAGTCGGCTTTTGCGGGAACAGTGTTGTCTGCCTCGATCTCAGTGTAGGAATCGCCGTCGAGGAATTCTCCGGGGCCTGCGGATGCAGGCAGATCGTATATCCTGATAAGGCGTATCTCTCCGCTCGTCTCTCCGGCCATTTCGCCGGTCTCCCTCGAAGCAAGTCTTGCAGCCTTCCCGGCCTTGGCTGGCAGTTCTGTGATATCTGTGATTTCCGCTGCCCTCGTGATCTCCGTTGCCACGTCGTCCGTTTCTGTGAAATCCGGTGACAGTCTGAGAAGCGCGATATATTCTGCGGCCTTCTGTCTTCCCAATGTATTCAGCCCGGACATGAGCGCGGTGTCGTTGTCTATGAATTCCGAGTAGATGTCTTTGATCCCGAGTATCTTGCAGATTCCCAGAAACTGCACCGCATTCGGGATGCTGACGTTCTTTTCCCAAGAACTTACGGAAGCCGCTGAAGGCGAAAGTCCGAAGGCAGTCAGCTCTTCTGCAAGCTTTGCCTGAGAGAACCCCATTGCTTTCCGGTGATCTGCGATTGTCCGTCCGATGTTTTTCATGCCTTTATTATACTCCGGATTTTTCGTATGTCAATACTTTTTTTCAATTTTAATTTGATAATAAACTATATAAAACAATTTTAAATTGATTTTATGTCAAAAACGAAGCCCGGCACTCAAAGGAGTACCGGGCCCGGCCAAGCCATGTCTGAGGCTTATCTCATCTGTAATAGCCGTGTTTTCTGTTCAGTTCTTCAACCAGATCCATGATCTCGGAAAACTCAGGTTCGTTGGTGAGGTCGAGGAAATATGTGAGTATCCTCAGATCGTAGTCCTTGTTGTCATCGATCATCATCTTTTTTGCAGCAGCCATATTGTAGGCGCGTCGGTACGGTCTGTCGGAAACGAGTGCCGCAAAGGCGTCGCACACCTTTATGACTCTTGAGACATAGGGGATGTTCTCTCCGATCAGATTTGAAGGATATCCGCTGCCGTCGTAGGATTCGTGATGATGCAGCACCGCTTCCACCACATCGTCCGGATATTCACAGGTTGCGAGCATTTCGGCACCGAGCTTTGCATGGGTGCGCATGAGTCTCGCTTCTTCCACCTGCAGTGTTTTTCCTCTTCCGTAGATGTTCTTGGAGATCTTAAGCTTTCCCACATCATGCAGGACTGCCGCATTGTTCAGCACTTCACGCGTCCTGTCGTCGGGCTTCAATATCTTGTCTGCCAGCATCATCACTATCTTTGAAACAAGCTCGCCGTGATCCGTGCCGTCTATGATATCGCTGTCCTCGATGTTTTCTATCTTCAGCATATCGATTATGCGTTTTATCTCTTTTCCCGCCTGATAGTACATTTGAGTTTCCTTTCCGACAGAACGCTTCACACAAACAGTTTCCGTTTTCTCTCTATCATCTCGTCCGTGCGTTCCACATAGTCCTTTACACTCTTGACATTTTCGGCGCGTTCTATCTTTCTGACCTTGTACTCACCATCGTCCGCTAGTTCGTCCATGAAGCCTCCGCCGTATTCCTCACCGGTCCTTACGAGTTTTGACGATGCTCCCGGTCCGCAGGCCGCGATGGAATGGCATTCCTCCATGATCAGGATATTGTAAAGCCCTTCTTTTCCCGGCCTTGCATATCCCACATTCTCCAGATTGTCGGACATATTTTTCTGCCTGTACAGATAGTAAGGCTCATATCCGCCCTCTTCCATGTACTTTTCCGCAAGGTCGAGCATCAGATGTGCTTCTCCCGACATGGAATCCTTGTAGGAATCCATCTCTGCGTTTAGCCTGGCCGCGCGCTTCACGGCAAGCGTATGAACGGTCACGGAATCCGGGGACAGCTCTCCTATCCTCTCAAGTGTGAACCTGAAATCCTCCGCGGTCTCACCGTTAAGCCCTGCGATCAGATCCATGTTGATATTTTCAAATCCGCATTTTCTGGCAAGGTCAAATGCCCTTACGGTATCCTCCGGAGTGTGCCGGCGTCCTATGAGTTCAAGAGTCTTTGCGCACATGGACTGCGGATTTACGGAGACCCTGTCCGCCCCGTTTTCCAAAATGGCCCGAAGCTTCTCTTCATCAATGCTGTCGGGTCTTCCCGCTTCTACCGTCCACTCTCTGAGGCTTGTCAGATTAAAACAGGATTTAACTTTTTTCATTATTTTTTCTAGCTGTCCGGCGCTTAAAGTGGTCGGTGTCCCACCCCCGAAATAAATGCTCACGAGTTTCTTGTCACGGAGCATGGATGCGGTCGCTTCAATTTCCTTTAAAACAGCCTGAACATATGGTTCTACAAATGTAGCATATTGCTTCACCGGATAGGATGAAAAAGAGCAGTAAAGGCATATGCTCGGACAAAAAGGAACGCCCACATAAAGACTGAAGGTGTCATCAAAAGAAAGCCCCGAAAGGAGACGGCGCTCATTATCCGCAACGCGGCAGGCAAGCCGTGCTTTTCTGTCCGATGTGAGATATTCGTTCCCGAAATAGGAAACTATCGTTTCGTCGGACACGCCTTGTCTTTTCATCTCGACAGCCTGTTTCGTTGGTCTTACTCCCGTGAGTGTTCCCCATGGCAGGACCTTTCCCGTTGCTTCCGAAAGGCACGAATAGAGCGCCCTGTGAAGATGGTTCCTGTACATTCTCCTGTCCGGAAGTCCGCTGTTTTTGTAGCATCCGGGCGGAGAAAAAGAAAAATCGTCCTCTCTTCGTATTTCTTTTCCCTGACACTTAAACACCACTTCAAAACGTTCCTGAGAAAGCCGGAACTCTATGGTCCCGTCTTCACCCGTCTCGTTTTCATGTGTCCCATATTCTATCGTATTGTCCCAGTCCGGGAAAAAAGCCCGGATCAACGGCCCTACATCCTGACCGTAATCCGGGCCGCCGTTCATAACTGCCTTAATCATCCCATTGATCTCTCAACGTCCACAACGCCTTCAATATTCCTGAGTTTTCCTATCAACGAGAGGAGCTGATCGGTACTCTTTATCTCAAAGCCGATCATAGTCGTTGACATACCGTTCTTGGAAACACGGCTGTTGACGCTTGTCATATTTATTCCGTTTTCGGTCATGACCCTTGAAACATCAAGGATTATGCCGCTCCTGTTGTGTGCGAATATGCTTATCTCCGCAAAGTAGCTGCCGTTGTTCTTGTAGTCGACGTTCCACTCCGCCGGGATAAGACGAAGCCTTTCCTCTGCCGTGGCATTTATGACGTTCACGCAGTCGGTCCTGTGGATCGAGATGCCGCGCCCTCTTGTCACAAAGCCCACGATCTCGTCTCCGGGCACAGGTGAGCAGCATTTTGAAAAATGCACCGCCACATCGTCGGTACCCTGTACAACGATACCCGACCTGCTCTTTGGAGCATCGCGACGCTTGTCCTTTGCTTCCGACACGGTCTCCATGATCTTTTCGTCGGTAAGCTCGCGTCTTTCCTTCTTTGCAAGTTCTTCAAGGAGGCGGTTCACCACCTGGCCTTCTTTAAGTCCGCCGTGACCCACTGCGGCAAGCACCGCATCCCATTCCCTGAAGCCGTACTTTTTGAGAACCACATCGGTAAATTCAGGCCTCAAAATGTCAGGCGGATTGATGCCCTTGGTCTTACAATAAGCGTTTATAAGCTCCTTGCCGTGAGTTACGTTGTCCTCTTTGAGCTCGGTCTTGAACCACTGGTTTATCTTGTTCTTTGCCTGACCGCTTTTGGCGATGTTCAGCCAGTCGCGACTCGGTCCCTTGGAGTTTTGCGATGTGATGATCTCGATGCGGTCACCGTTCTGGATCACATAATCTATCGTGACAAGCTTTCCGTTTGCCCTTGCGCCTACCATCTTGTTTCCCACCGCGGAATGGATGGAATATGCAAAATCGATGGGTGTCGACCCTGCAGGGAGCGCCTTTACGTCTCCTGTTGGCGTGAAGCAGTAAACGGAATCCGAAAAGATATCAAGATCGGATTTGACGTTTGACAAAAATTCCTTGTTGTCCGACATGTCCTGCTGCCACTCGAGGATCTGCCTGAGCCATGTCATCTTTTCCGCGAGAGCCGCATCAGAGCGCACTCCGTTCTGTGCCTCTTTGTATTTCCAGTGCGCGGCGATACCGTATTCCGCAACCATGTGCATTTCCATGGTGCGGATCTGTATCTCAAAAGGTGTGCCGTTCGGCCCGATGAGGGTTGTGTGCAGCGACTGGTAGTTGTTGGCCTTCGGCATTGCGATATAGTCCTTGAAACGGCCGGGAATGGGCTTGTACATCTCGTGCATGATGCCGAGCGCCGCATAGCAGTCCTTTACCGAATCAACGATGATCCTTATCGCAAAAAGGTCATATATCTGGTCCAGGGTCTTTCCCTGGTTTTTCATCTTTTTGTAAATACTGAAAAAATGCTTGATGCGGCCGTCTATCTGTGCGCTGACGCCGCCTTCCTCAAGGTGTTCCGCGATCTCTTTTATGCGTTCGTCGATGAATTCCTCGCGTTCGCTCTTTCTTAATGCGATCTTTTCTTCAAGATCCTTAAATACCACGGGTTCCGTGATGCGTAGCGACAGATCGTCGAGTTCTATCTTTATACGGCTGATACCGAGCCTCTGAGCCAGCGGAGCATAGATGTCCATGGTCTCGTGCGCCTTTTCAAGCTGCTTCGGGGCAGGCTGGTACTGCATCGTTCTCATGTTGTGCAGACGGTCCGCGAGCTTGATCATGATGACGCGGATATCCTTTGCCATCGCAAGGAACATCTTTCTCAGGTTTTCAGCCTGTACTTCAGTCTTGTCCTTGTCATAGCTCAGCTGGGTAATCTTTGTGACGCCATCCACGAGAAGCGCGATCTCGGCGCCGAATTCGTTTTTGATCTCATCGAGCGTGATCTCGGTGTCCTCGACAACGTCGTGAAGGATGCCGGCCGCGATGGTCTCTTTGTCGAGTTCGAGCTGGGCAAGGATTATCGCGACGCAGAGCGGATGGATGATATAAGGCTCGCCGGATTTTCTGGTCTGATCCTTATGCACCCTGTGAGCAAGCTCATATGCCTTTTCGATTATCTCAAGATCCGTACCGGGTCTGTAAGAATGGATGACATTTTTGAGCATGACGAACAAAGCCTCGGGATCCGTGAAATCCGCAGGTGTTTCCAGCGATTTTTCGGAAATGGGCTTTATCACAACATGTGCTTTTTTCTCTTCGATGTCTTCCATAGTCGAACTTGTGCCTGATCTTTTTATTTTCCGGGATATTTTACAACCGAGTCTACGTTATATGCTTTAAGCTTTTCACGTCCGTTAAGCCCTTCAAGCTCCATGAGGAAAATGATCTTTACGACCTTTCCTCCGAGTCTCTCGACAAGCTTTGTGATGGCTTCTATCGTGCCGCCGGTAGCAATAAGATCGTCCACGATAACGACCTTCTGTCCGGGCTTTATTGCATCCATATGCATCTCAAGAGTTGCTGAACCATATTCGAGGTCATACTCCTCCTGAATGGTCTCGCAGGGCAGTTTTCCCTTTTTTCTTACGGGAACAAAGGGCTTGTGCATCTCGTATGCAACGGGAACGCCAAAGATGAAGCCTCTTGATTCGGGTCCTACGATGACATCAAAATCGATATCTTTGACAAGCTTTATGAGCTCGTCCACTGCGAGATGGAGTCCGTCCGCATCCTGGATGACACTCGTCACATCTCTGAACATTATGCCTTTCTCAGGAAAATCCGGGATGGTCCTGACATAATCGGCTACATTTTTCATAACTACTCCTTTCAGTGGCTCGGCCACAGCACGGTAAGTGAGATGATGATCTGTAAAATGGTGAACCGGAACACCGTCTGCGTGTTTGACCAGTTCAGCACCTTTCGAACGTGGTCATGCAGCGGGGTCCGTGTATTTGCAAGTATCCTGATCTTTAAAAATCTCAGCAGGAACAGCTTTAAAAGTCCAAGTCCTCCGTCGAGTATCAAAACAATACCGAAGAGCAGGAAAATGAACGGGTCTCTCGAAATGAGGGCAAGTATCGCGATAAATGTGCCCATGGCTCTCGAACCTGCGTCTCCCATGAGCATTATGCTCGGAGTTGCGTTAAAAAGAAGGTACGCCAGGAGGCAGATGACAAAAAGCACGGCTGAAAGAGCTGCGTCTTCTCTGATCCCCCGTTTGTTCAGGAGAAGGACGAAAGAAAGCACTGTCGTAATGACCACCGAGGCCGAAAGCCCGTCCACACCGTCGGTGCAGTTTGTCACATTTATCGAGCACCATATGAGCGCCACGGAAATAAGCGCAAACGCCCATACAGGAAGCGTGAACGCGAACGGGAGCAATGCAAGCCTTACCGTGGTGCCGTTGTAAATGATATACACCGCGGTGATCCCTCCCGAGATCAGAAGGTCGATCGCGCCTTTTTTGTATTCGTTCCAGGGCTTTTCCGATGCGTCGTCGAGATACCCCGAAAGCATCGACAAAAGTATGAAGAACAGATACAATGCGTTCTCAACGGTCACCTTGCAGAGAAGGAGCGACATCACTATGAACACGGGAACGAACACAACGCCCGCGCCTCTTGCCTTTCCCTGTGAAAGAGCGCCTTCAACGGCAAATTTTCTGCCCTGGTCCCTGGGGAGCTTGTCTTTTAACCCGCCAAGCAGGACCGCTGTGAGAACAAATGTAAAAAGGCATCCGAGCGCTGTAAGCCACGGTGTTGCCGAGATCAAACCACTAAGCATAAAACTCACTTTCTCTTGTATGTGCAGAACGTGTATTCCATGTCAAAACACGTCATTTCTTCGGATTCCTCCGTGCACGCCCAGTCTTCACGTTTGTCCATGTCCGGAAAAAACGTGTCGGCCGTATAGACATAATTTATCTTTGTGACAAAAGCAGTATCGCAAAGGTCGAGCATCTGGGAATATATGGTCCCGCCGCCGACAACAAATATATTGTCCTCGGGGGAGAGCTCCCTTGCTTTTTCCACGGCTTCCTCGACGCTGTGAACCACGATCGCGCCATGGCCGTCATAATCCTTTTTCTTTGTGATCACAATATTGTTTCTGTCCTTCAGCGGCATGCCGTTCGGAAAGCTCTCAAGAGTGCGCCTTCCCATGATGATCGTGCCGCCTGTGGTAATACGCCTGAAATTTTTCTTATCTCCGGGAATACTGACCAGTAAGTTATTATTATAACCGATTCCCCACTTTTTATCAACTGCCACGATCAACTTCAATGCCGCGTCCTCCTTTTGTCTGTGAGCAAAATAACAAGATCATATTGCGACGGGGATGTTCCTTACCTGTTCTCCCGTCACATAATTTTCAAGTATAACATCATCCGCCGTAAAATCATAGAAATTCTTTTTTTCGGGATTAAGGCGGAATACAGGCGCATCATACTGCGGTCTTTCGATGAGTTCCTTCACGATATCGATGTGTCTGTCATAGATGTGTGCATCGGCGATGACATGCACAAACTCACCCACTTCCATGTCACAGTGGCGCGCTATCATGTGCATGAGCACCGAATACTGGCATACGTTCCAGTTGTTTGCCATGAGAACGTCCTGTGAGCGCTGGTTCAGGATGCCGTTCAGGATCAGTTTGTCGTGTCCGGGCTTTTTTGTGACGTTGAACGTCATACTGTAGGCGCAGGGATAAAGGTTCATCTCGTAAAGGTCCTGATGCACATAGATGTTTGTCATTATCCTTCTGCTGTAGGGATTGTTCTGAAGGTCGTAGAGCACGCGGTCCACCTGATCCATCATACCCTCCTTGTAGCGGTGTTTCACGCTCATCTGATAGCCGTATGCCTTGCCGATGGAGCCGTTCTCGTCAGCCCATTCGTCCCAGATATGGCTCTTGAGATCGTGGATATTGTTGGATTTCTTCTGCCAGATCCAAAGTATCTCATCCGTTGCAAGCTTTACGGCCGTTTTTCTCAAAGTGAGAGCAGGAAATTCTTTTGAAAGGTCATAGCGGTTCACAACACCGAATTTTTTCACAGTATAGGCAAGCTCGCCGTCCTCCCAGTGAGGGCGCACCTTTTCCCCCCTGGTGTCGGTCCCGTTCTCAAGGATATCCTTACACATATCAACAAAAACTCTGTCAGCGTAACTCATATTCCCTCCGTTGCTGCTCGTTGCTGCTTTGAGCAATGTAAAATGCGGGCGGTTTTTTACCCCCGCCCGCATCTGCCTTCGGTATCATCTGTTGTCCGCAAAGCTCTTTATGTTGGATGCGTTCGCAAATTTGGTCACTTCGCCGTTTTTGATCACAACCAGCGTGGGAGCCTGCATAACTCCGTATTTGCCCACAAGGTCGGCATTTTCTTCGGCATCTACCACTTCATACTTCATGTCCTTCAAAAATTCCTTTGCAAGCTTGCAGTTAGGGCATGTCTTGGTGGTGAAGAGGTACATCTTTTCGTCGGTCTTTGCCGTACCGTCGGCTACGATCTCGATCATGCCGTCGCCCGTGCTCTTCTGGGGTGCATGCGCGCCGAGCTTTGAATTGGCGATGTCATATACCACTCTGTTCTTATATTCCTGAGCCTTGCCGTCATTCCAGTTCTGTACGGGGCGGTAATAGCCTGTGATCCTGGAATAAACTTCAGCCTTGTCGCCGCATATCGGGCAGAGATTGTGTTCGCCTGAGATGTAGCCGTGAGCCTTGCAGACCGAATATGTGGGAGAAAGTGTGTAGTACGGGAGCTTGTAATTTTCGGCAATGGTCTTTACAAGCTTTGCCGCTGCCTTCCAGTCGGGAAGCCTCTCACCGAGGAACGCATGGAATACGGTTCCGGAGGTGTATAGTGTCTGAAGCTCGTCCTGAACGTCAAGAGCCTCAAAGATGTCGGCCGTGCTGTCAACGGGAAGGTGTGAGCTGTTGGTGTAGTAAGGAGTGTCTCCTGCCTTGCCTGCAGTCACGATGTCGGGATAGTGCTTCTTGTCGTGCTTTGCGAGACGATAGCTTGTCGACTCCGCAGGTGTAGCCTCAAGGTTGTAGAGATCGCCGTACTGTACCTGATAATCCTTAAGACGCTCTCTCATGTGGTTGAGTGTCTTCTTTGTGAATTCCTGTGCGCTCTTGTCGTTGAGATCGCGAGCGATCCACTTGGCATTGAGGCAGCACTCGTTCATACCGACCAGACCAATGGTCGAGAAATGGTTACCGAATGATCCGAGATATCTCTTTGTGTAAGGATAAAGTCCCTCGGCAAGGAGCTTTGTGATGACGTCACGCTTAACCTTGAGCGAACGCGCGGCGATGTCCATCATGCGGTCGAGACGCTTGAAGAACTCGTTTTCGTCTGCGGAAAGATATGCAATCCTCGGCATGTTGATGGTAACAACGCCGATGGAACCGGTGCTCTCGCCCGATCCGAAGAAACCGCCGGTCTTCTTTCTGAGCTCACGAAGATCGAGACGGAGTCTGCAGCACATCGATCTTACATCCGAAGGCTCCATGTCGGAATTGATATAGTTTGAGAAATACGGTGTGCCGTATTTTGCGGTCATCTCAAAAAGGAGCTTGTTGTTTTCGGTCTCTGACCAGTCAAAGTCCCTTGTGATGGAATATGTGGGGATGGGATACTGGAATCCGCGTCCGTTGGCGTCGCCCTCGATCATGATCTCGATGAACGCCTTGTTCACCATATCCATTTCCTTTTTGCAGTCCTTGTAGCAGAAATCGACTTCTTTGCCGCCGATGATGCAGGGAAGCTCCGCAAGGTCGTTCGGAACGGTCCAGTCAAGGGTGATGTTTGAGAAAGGAGCCTGTGTGCCCCAGCGGCTCGGTGTGTTTACACCGTATACGAACGACTGGATGCACTGCTTTACTTCCTTGTAGGGAAGGTTGTCGATCTTTACAAAAGGTGCAAGATAGGTGTCAAACGATGAGAATGCCTGTGCGCCTGCCCACTCGTTCTGCATGATACCGAGGAAGTTTACCATCTGGTTGCAGAGTGTGGAAAGGTGGCTTGCGGGCGAAGATGTGATCTTTCCCGGGATGCCTCCGAGGCCTTCCTGGATGAGCTGCTTTAACGACCATCCTGCGCAATAACCTGTGAGCATCGACAGATCATGAATATGTATATCGGCATTTCTGTGTGCCGTCTCGATTTCGTTGTCATATACTTCGGAAAGCCAGTAGTTTGCCGTGATGGCTCCGGAGTTGTGGAGGATAAGTCCGCCTACCGAATAGGTAACGGTGGAATTTTCTTTAACACGCCAGTCCTCCTCCTTGACGTATTTGTCCACTGTCTCCTTGTAATCAAGGATCGTGGATTTCATGTTACGGATCTTTTCACGATTCTTTCTGTAAAGGATGTAAGCCTTTGCAACGTCGGTATAACCTGCCTGTTCAAGGACATGCTCCGCGCTGTCCTGGATCTCCTCGACATTGATCGTCCCGTCTTTGATCTTGGGCTGGAAATCGCTTGTCACCCTGAGTGCCAGCAGATTGATGATGTCATCGTTGTAATTTTTCTGCGTGGCCGTGAACGCCTTTGAGAGCGCCGCCGTGATCTTAGAGATGTTAAACTCTGTAATCTCCCCGTCTCGTTTTACTACACTGATCATTTTTACGTCTTTCTCCTTTCAAACCTTCCGTCCGTGATCGGATCTCAACCGTTTTCTCCTCTGTCCGACCCCGACCGGCAAGGAAGATTTTAACAAACACCCAATTGCCCGTCAAGTCCCAAATCGCAAAATGTGGTGGAACATTTTTGAGGGTCACCACTAGATGTTGTGCTTTTCCCTTCATAGGTTATTTCGGATTTTACTCTTCTGCAATTAGAGAATGAAAGCATTTTTTTAATTTCGTGTCATAATCAGGTGTAGAAAACGAAAAAAGGGTAAGAATCCTTACCCTTTTATTTTTGGTTTCCATTTACAGACGAATGGTCTTGTCCACATATGCTTTTATAAATATTCCGTCCTCGCGGTATTCCTCTGAAAGGATCTGTCCGTTTTTTCTGATCCTTGCGATCTCACCCGCTTCGTTAAAGCCGAAAAGCTTTTCCACATATTCTCGTCCCGCACGGATGATCCCCGTGAGCACCGAGCAAAGTTCATCAAGCCCGAAGCCCGTTTTTGCCGAGATTCTAACAGTGTAGTCCGCCCTTGTGTCCCTGAATATCTCTTCATTGTCGGGGAGCAGATCGCATTTGTTGAAGACTGTCACGAACGTTTTTCCCGACACTCCGAGCCCGCGGAGCGTATCGTAGGTGACCTCCATGTGCTTCTCGTGATCGGGATTCGACACATCCACGACCTGTATGATGATATCGGAATATCCCGCTTCCTCAAGGGTCGATCTGAACGCATCGATCAGATTGTGCGGAAGCTTCCGGACAAACCCTACCGTGTCGGTGAGCAGTATCTTTTCCCCGTCAGGCGTCACAAGCTCTCTCACCGTGGGGTCAAGAGTCGCAAAAAGCTTGTCCGCCTCCTCGACATCGGCGCCGGTGAGCTTGTTCAGCAGCGTGGATTTTCCCGCGTTTGTATAGCCCACTATCGCAGCCGTTCCGATACCGGATCTCATGCGCTGGCTTCTGGTTATGTCTCTGGTCCTCACAACATCCTCAAGCTCGCGGTCGAGGGAATATATCCTCTCTCTTATGAGTCGTCTGTCGATCTCGAGCTTGCTCTCACCCGGGCCTCTGGTGCCTATACCGCCTCCGAGCCTCGAGAGATTGCTTCTCGCGCCTATAAGATGCGACTGCCTGTATTTAAGCTGCGCAAGCTCGACCTGCAGCTTTCCTTCCTTGGTCTTTGCATGCTGCGCAAAAATATCAAGTATGACCACAGTCCTGTCAAGCACCTTTACCGAGAGTGCGTCCGACAGATTACTGAGCTGTGCCGGAGAGAGCTCATCATCTGATACTACTCCTGTAGCACCGGTCTCACGGATCAAGGCCTCAAGTTCCTCCACTTTTCCTTTTCCGAGGTAGGTCGTCCTGTCAGGCGCCTCCCTGTTCTGGATGAGAGTCCCCACTGTCTCCGCGCCGGCGGTATCCACAAGCTCCGCAAGTTCCGAAAGCGAATCCATTGTTTCTTTTTCCGGGTCGGAGCGGTCCTTTCCCGAAACAGCGACAGCTATCAGTATAAATCTCTCTTTCTCCTGTTTTATCTCTATCACGCTATCTCCTTGACGTCTGAACGTTCTTTCTTTCCGGGAACACAAAAGTAAAGCATGTCCCCACGCCTTTTTCACTGGTAACGTTTATTGTACCGTTGTGCTTTATGCATATCTGCTTTGCGATCGCAAGCCCAAGTCCCGACCCCTTGGCATTCTGCCTGAGCTTTGACTTGTAAAATTTTTCAAATATGAACGGCAGCTCCTCTTCTGACATCCCCACTCCTTCGTCCTTTATCGAAGTGATGATGTTTCCGTTCAGCTTTTCAACATTTATGACCACCTTGCCGCCATCCGAAGAAAACTTTATCGCGTTGTCGATGATGACAAGGAACATCTGGCGGAGCCTTCCGTAATCCGCGTCCATGATGCAGGGCGTCGTGCAGCCGCTGTAGAGTATCTTTACGTTCTTTTCGTCAGCCAGCGTTTTTCCCGCACGTATAAGGTCCATTATCACCTGTCTCAGGTCCACAGGCTCTTTTTCGATCACAAAGTCGGGATTCTGCATCTTTGAGAGTGTGAGGAGGTCGCCCACAAGACGTTCCATGTTGACACACTCGCTCAGCATCCTGTCGTAATACTGCTGGACCTTTTCCTGCTTTGTGACAACTCCGTCCTTAAGACTCTCGGCGTAGGCTCTTACTACGGTTATGGGCGTGCGGAGCTCATGTGAGACGTTCGCAAAGAAATCCATCCTGGTCTGATCCATGTTCCTTCTCTCGATCTCGTTCTCGGAAAGCTTTTCGGCAAGAAGATCGACCGTGGACGCCAGTTCTCCTATCTCGTCTCTTCTGTCTATCCCGGTCTTTACCGTATAATCTCCGTCAGCCAGTGTCTGTGCCGTTATCCTTATCCTGGAAATGGGATGAGTGATCGCACCTACAACGGGAATTGCAATGATAAATGTTGCGATAAGAGCGATCACTATCGAAACCTCAATGATCCTGAAACCCGTGTCGGTAAAGCCGCGCTGGGCGTCTACGTTTGTAGAAAGAACAGCCGCTCCTATTATCTCAGCCTTCTTTTCTTCGCCGCCTTCTCTTCCGAAAACGGGTGCCGCGCAAAGGATCGAAGTGGTATTGTTGGTGGTGTTGAGGCCTGTGTTTACGACAACCTCTCCCTCAAATGCCTTAAGCACAGCTTCCACATAGCCCTGTCCGAGCCTCGTGCGTTTGGGGTCCTCGGATATATGCGGCCAAAGAGGTGTTGACGAGTCCGCATTGGTCCATATCCAGACCTC
>JAEENL010000091.1 GCA_016283775.1 Lachnospiraceae bacterium
TGAAGCTTTTTTCGTTCCCATCGTCATCACACCAGAGAAGACAGCGGAGATCGGGCTTTTCCTTTGCCCAGCCGTCAACTATGTCATAGGCAAAGTTGAAATCCTCGGGTGCGTTTACTGTGTAATTTTTCTTGAAATCCTCGTAAGAATCAAATTCGATCCTAGGTAAAAACTTTTCTAACATAAAACCTGTTCCTCCCGGTCATTATTCCGCGATCACGGTGAGGAATGTTGCCGGCTTGTCACCGTAACACTTCTGTCCGTGCTTATACGTCGGGTTAAAATAAATACTGTCGCCTGTGTTTAAAATGATCTCTGTGTCGTCAAAGACGACCACGACAGAACCCGAAATGACCAGGTTGAACTCTTCTCCCTTGTGGCTCACAAGATCCGCCGGCTTGTCCGAAGGATCCAGCGTTACAAGGAAGGGCTGCATTATTTTTTTTGTAAAACGGTAAGCAAGATTTTCAAATTTGTATCCGGGATACCTGTCTGCGTTCTGGCCTTCACCCGCGCGTACCACTTGATAGGTGCGGAGCTTTGCGCTCGTACCGGTCATGATCTCCGAAAAATCCACATTGTACATTTTTGCAAGAGAATAAATGACACTTATCGGCACATTTGCGGCATTTGTCTCATAGCCCTTGTAAGCCTCGACATCAATGCCTATCGCCTCGGCCACTTCCTCTTCGGTGTAACCGCACGCGTCGCGCAGCGCCTTTATCCTTTCCGCAAGTTCTCTGATTTCATCCATTATGCATTACTCCTTGAATAACAGTATAGGGAAACACTTTTCGGTGTTTCCCTGTACCATGTATTAGTCAATCTTCTCGATCCATCCGAACTGATCGGGAGCCTTGCCCCACTGGATGCTTGTGAGCGTGTCATAGAGCATCTGTGTGGTCTCGCCGATCTTGAAATTGTTGATCTCGTATTTCTCGTCATTGTAGGAAAGCTCACCGATGGGAGAAACAACGGCTGCCGTGCCTGTTCCCCATGCTTCCTCGAGCCTGCCCTCCTTGAGAGCGGTGAAAAGCTCGTCTGCCGAGATTCTTCTCTCCTCGACCTTGTAGCCCTTGCTCTTCAAGAGCTCGATGCAGGACTTTCTGGTGATGCCGGGAAGAACGGAGCCGAGAAGCTCGGGAGTAACGATGACGCCGTCGATCTTGAACATAACGTTCATCGCGCCGACTTCCTCGATGTACTTTCTTTCAACGCCGTCAAGCCAGAGAACCTGGGAATAGCCCTTGAGCTCGGCCTTGTGACCTGCTCTGTAGCTTGCGCCGTAGTTTCCGCCGCACTTTGCATAACCCGTGCCGCCGCGTACCGCACGTACGTCCTCGGTCTCGATCATGATCTTTACGGGGTTGATGCCCTCAGCATAATAGCTTCCCGAAGGGGAACCGATGATGCAGAAGGTGCACTGATGAACGGTATGAACACCAAGCTTGGGATCAGTTCCGATGAGGAAAGGACGAAGATAGAGCGAAGTCCCTTCAGAATGAGGAACCCAGGCCTTTTCCACTTCAACAAACTTCTTGATGCAGGCAAGCATCTCGTCCTCAGGCATCTCGGGCATGCAGAGACGCTCTGCGGAATTGTTCATTCTTCTCACATTTTCGATGGGGCGGAAAAGCTGTACCTTGCCCTCTGCGGTCCTGTAAGCCTTGAGTCCTTCAAATATCTCTGCGCCGTAATGGAAGACCGCTGCCGCGGGAGAAAGAGAGAAATTGTCAAAAGGAACTATCTCTGCATCTTCCCAGCCCTTATCCATGGTCCATTTACGGATGAGCATATGATCCGAAAAATACGCGCCAAAGCCGAGCTTTGATTCATCTGTGGGCTTAGCCTTGGGAGTTGTTGTAAGTTTTAAATTGATGTTCATCTTACCGCCTTCTTTCTTTTTATCACTGATAGTTGTAACCTAATTCAAGCGCATCTCTGTTGAATCCGAGAAGATCCTGGTGACGCGCGGAAACGATGTGACTCAGCACTTCCTGTACGTTGTCGAGCGAGAAGCCGTCCACTTCTTTTACAAGCTTTCCGGTGATGATCATGTTTGCAAGAGTGTCAAGTTTTTTCTCACTTGCAAGTCTTGTAGCCGGGATATAATATACATCCACATCGGTGCGGCGGACTTTTCTTTCTATAAGAGTAGAATCAACAAAAATCTTGCCTCCGGGAACTACAGTGTCCTCATATTTGTCAAGCGAAGGGAGGTTCATCGCAACAAGCACATCGGGCTTGTCTACAATAGGAGAACCTATAGGTTCATCGGAAACGATCACATTGCAGTTTGCCGTGCCGCCTCTCATTTCAGGGCCGTAAGAAGGAAGCCACGAAACCTGCCTGTCGGCTATGAGACCGTTGTAAGCCATGAATTTTCCTGCAAAGAGGATACCCTGACCGCCGAAACCTGCGAATACCATTTTTGTGGTTGCCATTACTGATTCCCCCCTTCATCATAGATATCTTTGTACACTCCGAGAGGATAATAAGGGATCATGTCGGTCTGGATGAATTCAAGCGCCTTTGCGGGGCTCTTCCCCCAGTTTGTGGGACATGAAGAGATGACCTCAACAAGTGAGAAGCCCTTGTTCTCTACCTGATTTGTAAACGCATGTAAAATGGCTTTTTTTGCTTTGCGGACATTTGCCACGTTGTTTACCGCAACTCTCTCAAGATATGCGGCGCCGTCGACCTGTGAGAGCATCTCCACCATCTTCATGGGGAAGCCAACCTTTGTGACGTCACGTCCGTAAGGGGATGTCTGTGTTACCATTCCGGGAAGTGTTGTGGGAGCCATCTGTCCGCCTGTCATGCCGTAGATAGCGTTGTTTACAAAGATAACGGTGATGTTCTCTCTTCTTGCGGCCGCATGAACGATCTCGGCGGTTCCTATGGAAGCGAGGTCTCCGTCTCCCTGATAGGTGAAGACGATCTTTGAAGGATCGGAACGCTTTACGCCCGTAGCAACGGCCGGAGCGCGTCCGTGAGCTGCCTGTACGCAGTCAACGTCAAAATAGTCATATGCCATTACGGAGCATCCTACAGACGCAACGCAGATGGACTTTCCCTGAATACCGAGCTCGTCTATCGCTTCAGCGACAAGACGATGTATGATACCGTGTGTGCAGCCGGGGCAATAATGTAACGGCGCATCGGTCAGAGCCTTGGGTTTATGAAATTCTGCCATATTATTTTGCCTCCTTGTCTGCTTTTTCGATAGCCGCAACCACTTCATCGGGCGAAGGGATCATGCCGCCTGTGCGGTTGCAAAGATATACCGGCTTTTTGCAGCGTGTCGCAAGCTCCACATCCTCGACAAGCTGTCCCATGCTGAGCTCTACAGAGATGAATGCTCTGCACTTGTCGGCTGCCTCAAGCAGCGGCTTCTTGGGGAAAGGCCAGAGGGTGATCGGACGGATGAGACCGGCCTTGATGCCCTTTGCTCTTGCGGTCGCGATCGCGTTCTTTGCAATACGAGCGGTGATACCGAAGGAAACGATGCAGATATCTGCGTCGTCCATCATGTATGACTCGTAGAGTGCCTCATTTTCTTCGATCTGTTTATATTTTTCAAAACGCTCGAAGTTCTTCTGTTCAAGGACGTCGGGCTTTAAGTAAAGCGAATTTACGATATTTCTGGGTCTCCTGCACTCTGTGCCTGTAAGAGCCCAGGGCTTTTCCCCGGTCTCGATCTCAATATCGTCAATGGCAACGGGCTCCATCATCTGGCCCATTGTACCGTCCGCAAGGATCATTGCCACCATGCGGTATTTGTCCGCAAGGTTAAAGCCCTTGACGGTGAGCGCAGCCATTTCCTGAACGGATGAAGGCGCGAGCACGATGTTTCTGTAATCGCCGTGTCCGCCGCCCTTTGTAGCCTGGAAATAGTCACTCTGGGAAGGCTGGATGCCTCCGAGTCCCGGGCCGCCACGCTGTACGTTTACGACAAGCGCGGGAAGATCGCAGCCTGCGAGATATGAGATACCCTCACTCTTTAACGAGATTCCCGGTGAGGATGAAGAGGTCATTACCCTCTTACCTGTGGAAGCGACGCCGATCACCATGTTTATCGCGGCGATCTCGCTCTCCGCCTGTAAAAATGTTCCGCCGATCTTGGGCATACGCTTTGCCATATATGCCGCAACCTCCGTCTGGGGAGTGATCGGGTAACCGAAGTAAAAATTGCATCCGGCCTTGATCGCAGCTTCAGCGATGGCCTCATTGCCTTTCATCAGGACTTTTTCTGACATATACCTCACACCTCCTGTTTCTCGATCGTTATTACACAGTCAGGACACATCATCGCACATGACGCGCATGCTATGCATGCATTTTCGTCCGTACACTTTGCGGGATGATGTCCCTTGACGTTCAAAACTTCCTCATCAAGCACCACGATGTGCTTCGGGCACGCTCCCACGCAGAGTCCGCAGCCCTTACAGATGTCACTGTTAAACGTAATCTTTGCCATATGGCGGTTCCTCCTTGGTTTTATTCAAGTCATTCATCATGACGTATCACACTATCTTGTCCTGGAGATGTATCTCCATAAGGTTTGGGATCTTGTCCTTAACCTCAGCGTAAATCTTTTTTGTAACTGTCGTGAACCTTATCGGAAGGCCCGTGAGCCTTGATACCTCTTCGGCATAGGGGACGCTTTCGAACACTGTTTCGGGAGTTGTCTCCTCTCCGAGGTTTGAATCGTTCACGATGCCCGTAAACCGCATGTTTGCAGCCACTTCAATCTCATGCATTATCTCGACCGCAAGTTCCGGTGTCTTTGAAAGAGGCCTGTACCTGTTGATCACAAGAAGCAGCTCGTAGTTGTCCTCAGCTTTGATCGAATCCGAATATCTTCCGAGCGCCGTCGCGCCTCTGTCGTCTCCTCCTATGTCAAACACAGCGTATTTGTCATGTATGTCGACAAGAGAATAAATCTCACTGGGAAGCGCGGGAAGATCGACGTTTGAACCCGCATACTCCGAAGAAATCAGCTTTATTCCGTTTTTTTCGAGTTCGTCCGCCGAGTCCTTGGTCCTGAAATACGGGTTTACAATGTCCAGGTCCGCGATCATCACATCATGCCCCGCCTTTTTTAAAAGAAGAGCGTAATTCACGGCGACATTGGTCTTTCCGCTTCCGTAATGTCCGGCGAACAGCGTCACTCGTTTTGCTTTGTTCAAAAATCCATCCATATTCGAAGCCCTGTGGAACATGTTTTTATTAATGAAACGCTCCACTTATAAATGGTTATTATAGGATATGTGCCCTCAAAATGCAAACAATTTTTAACGCGGTAAAGTGATAAATCGTGCTTATAAATCTTTTCTTATGATCTTGCCCGAGATCGTCTTCGGAAGGTCGGTCCTGAACTCCACGATCCTGGGATATTTGTAAGGCGCGGTCTTTTCCTTTACGTAGTTCTGTATCTCTTTCTTTAGTTCCTCGGTGCCTACGGTGCCCTTTGTGAGGACTATGCAGGCTTTGACCACCTGTCCTCTCACTTCGTCGGGTGCTGCTGTCACGCCGCATTCAAGCACATAAGGAAGCTCCATGATGACGTTCTCGATCTCGAAGGGTCCGATGCGGTAGCCGGAAGACTTGATGACATCGTCGATACGGGAAACATACCAGAAATATCCGTCCTCATCCTTATATGCGATATCTCCTGTATGGTAATAACCGTCGTGCCATACTTCCTTTGTTTTCTCCTCGTCCTTGTAATATCCGAGGAAAAGTCCTGCGGGTCTGCCGTCTCCCGTATATACACAGATCTCACCGTTTTCGCCGACGCCGACGGGATTTCCGTCTGTGTCGAGAAGTTCGATCTTGTATGCGGGTGAGGGCTTACCCATCGAGCCGGGCTTGGGATTCATTCCGACAAGAGTTCCGACGGTGAGCGTGGTCTCGGTCTGTCCGAAGCCCTCCATGATGGTTATGCCTGTTGCCTGCTGGAACTGGTAAAATACTTCAGGGTTCAGCGCTTCGCCTGCCGTGGTCGCATGCTCTATGCATGAAAGGTCGTAGTTTTTCAGGTCTTCCTTTATGAACATCCTGAGCATCGTGGGAGGCGCGCAGAATGTGGTGATCGGATATTTTCCGAAGAGTTCGAGGATATCCTGTGCGTGGAACCTGTCAAAGTCATATACAAATACCGCGCCCTCGCAGAGCCACTGTCCGAAAAGCTTGCCCCAGAGAGCCTTGCCCCAGCCTGTCTCGGAAATGGTGAAATGCAGGCCGTGAGTGCGCACGCAGTGCCAGTATTTTGCGGTCACGAAATGTCCGAGCGCATAGGTGTTTGAATGGAGTACCATCTTGGGATAGCCCGAAGTTCCCGAGGAGAAAAGCATGATCATCGGCGCATCGCCCGCGGGAGTGTCCTTTGTGCGAAGGAACCTTCTGGAGAAAAGGCCGTACTCCTTACGGAAATTGTGCCATCCGGCCTTGTCGTCTCCTACGATGATCTTTGTCTTTAATGTAGGGCATTCCGGACACGCTTCGTCAACGCATTCCGCGGTGCCGTCGGCCGAAGTGCAGACAATAGCTGAGATCTCGCCAGCATTGAAACGGTATACGAAATCGTGGCTCTTTAACTGGTTCGTTGCGGGAACGACAACTGCTCCGATCTTGTTGAGCGCAAGGAAGGAGATCCAGAATTCCAGGTGACGCTTCAGCACGAGCATGACTCTGTCGCCGGGATGTATGCCGAGACTTGTGAAATAGTTCGCGGCCTGATTTGAAAGGTCCTTCATCTCCTTAAACGACAGCTTTCTCTCGTTCTTGTTGACGTCAAGGTGTATCATGGCCGTCTTTTCGGGATGTGTCTTTGCGACTTCGTCAACGATATCAAAGGCAAAGTTGAAGTTTTCGGTATTCTTAAAGCGGATCGCCTGAAGGCTTCCGTCCTCGGCTTCATCGCATTCGATGTATTTCTCGTAAACAAGGCCTGCGGTCTGTTTTGCGCGAGTGATCTGCTTCTGTGTGAACTCTGTCTCCTCATCCTCGGAAGCCATGATCATAACCAGGAATTTACATGCTTTGCCGCCTACGGCGATCATTCCGTGGGGCTTTGAGGAAGCGTAATAGATGGAATCGCCTTCGTTCAGGATCTCTTCGTGGTCTCCGACGCGCACTCTCATGGAGCCTTCAACGATGTAGTCAAACTCGTGTCCCGCATGGACTGTGGTGTGGATCGGGATATTCTGCAGTTCTTCTTTGTATTCGTATGTAACAAAATAGGGCTCGGCAAGCTTCTTTTTGAAGTTCGGTGCGAGGTTCTGGATAAGCTCACCTTCCTCTTTTGCGGTGACCATGCCCATTCCTGCGCGGGTAACATTGTAGGAAGTGAGTCTCGCACTCTGGCCTTCGAGAAGTTCGGTGATCTCGAGCCCGAAAGCGAGTGAGCATTTGTGAACGAAAGTAAAGGGAAGCTCTGCTTTTCCGTTCATGTATTCGTCAAACTGCTCAAGGCTGACTTCCGCTTTCTCTGCCATTTCCTTGTCGGAAAAGCCTTTGATGTCCTGCATGTCGCGTATACGGGTTATAACTTCCATGTTCTGTGTGTTTGTTGACTCTTCGGGTCTCTTCATGTTTGTCCTCCTGAAAAAAGAAAAGTCTCAATGTCGTATAATACAACATTGAGACGAAACTTTTGATTCCGCGGTACCACTCAATTTCCCTTTACGGGCTCTTTAAGGTCTTACAACCTCTTTGCACTTACGTAGCTCTCACGTAGGATATTACTACCGCATGGCGGATTCACGATCCTCAGCTCGGAAGGGATAAGAGTATCCGGACTTGGTACGTGCTCACACCAACCGCACGCTCTCTGAAAAGAAGTTTCGGGCTCCGTCTTCGTCACAGCCTTTGTTTTATTAAATTATGTTACTTTATATCACTAAAGCGTCAAATTGTCAACATGAAAAATCAAAAAATTTTTTTTGCCGGAAAAGCCGCATATCTACTGCTTTTCGTCCATGAACGAAGGACCTGCGCCATGGAGTCCCGCCATGGTCTTGTAGTAATTGCTCGCGGTGTTCCGGCTCACCTTAAAATTTTTGGTGTTCCTCATCGCAGCGTTTTTTACGTTTTCAAGCGTGTTCCTGTTCTGCTTTTCCAGGGCGGTGATCTGCACTCCGAGGTCTGTCACCTCTGCGACAAGCTTTTGCAGGGCTTTTATCTGTCCCTCGTGTTCCGCCTTCTTCTCCCCGATCTCTGCCTTGATCTTGTCATATACAGTCTGGAAGCCGTCATCGAGCTCGTTCACTTTGTCGATATTTTTTGCTTTAATGTCGATAAGCGCCGAAAACTCGTCATCGTCAAAATCCTCGGACTTAAGGATCCTTTCCTGATCCTGAGTTGCCTCAAGGATGCTCTGAAGGCAGTTTTTCTTTTTTTCGATGATGTCTGTCATCATGCGGAGGTAACCCGCGAGATTTGTATTGTTTTCCATACTTCTCCAATAAGGGTCATATATCTTTACGATACATGACCCTTTCTTTTGTGATGCTTTTAAGTTGTGAATGCAGTTACCTTACGTACATGTGGTTCTTCTTCATGATCTCTTTCCAAAGATCACGCATCTCACGGATCTGTTCAAGAGCGCTGTTTAACGCCACAGAATCCTTCTTTACGTTTGCCTGCACAAGGAGTCCCGAGATGTACTCATAAATGAGATCGAAATCCTTGGCGGTATCATACTTGAAATCCAGCGTAGCGCGGAATTCAGTGATGATGTTCTGCACCTTGATGATGTTGTTGTTGACTTTCTCGTAGTCGTTGGTCTCGAAGCCGAGCATCGCGATGTTGCAGAATTTGATGGCTCCCTCGTAGAGCATCAGTGTCAGTTCTGCGGGTGATGCAGTGTTTACCTTCGTACCCTGATAAAGCGTAGCTGCGTTCATAGCCATATGCTTCCTCCTTTAAATCCATCCATAAATTTGAGATCAGACAATGCGGTCTGTTTACCGGGGATTTCCTTCTGATTACTATATCGGCAATTCAAAAAGGAAATCTTATATCGTTTTGCTAAACAAACAATAAATTAAGGATCGCTAAATATTACTGTGTCGGAGCTCCGAAAAGGGAGGTCAGCGAACTTGTCTGGCTCTGAAGCTTTGACATGGCTTTTTCCATGGCTGTGAACTGCTTGTAATATCTTTCCTCAAGTTTGGATATCTTTGTCTCCATCTCTTTGAGCTTTTTCTCATGCTCGTTGAGAGTGGTGGTATACTGCTTGTCGTTGTAGAAAGTGAGCGCCGAACTTACGGAAGTCTTTGCGCACTTGTCTGTAAGGGTGGTATAGAGGTTTGTAAAGATTCCGCCGAGTGCTTCCGCAACTTCATCGGGATCTTCGGCGAGCATCTTCTGGATCCTGTCATCAAATGTGCTGAACAGTGCGTCCTCGGTATTTCCGTAAATATGCAGCTTACCGCGCTCTGTGTAGTTACCTGTGACAATACCGAAGGATGCGAGCGAGTACTCTTTTCCCGACTTGGTCGTGAAACTTGCCTGGAGTGAGGTACGCATTCCGCTGATGATACCGGAAAGCGTGGAGTCGTTCCTGAGGAGCGAATCCTTGATCCTTGTCTCCCACTGCTCTACCTCGTCATCGGTCATTTCTTCCTTCTGCTCACTCGTAAGAGGCTTGTAGTCTCTTGCCGACTTTGCATTGTAGAGCTTGTCCATCTCTTCGAGAAGCTCATTGTATGACTTGATGGCCGATTTCAGGAAATCATATGCCTTTGTGGTATCCTTGTTTACGGTAACGGTTACCGTATCGAATGTGCCGTCCTCTTTCTGTGTGGTCTTCTGAAGATCGAGAGTGAGACCGTTTACGGAAAGCTTGTTGGAAGAGCTGGTGATGGTCGCGCCGTCAACAACAGCAGTTGCATCTTCAGCAGCTACGACTACGAGCGATCCAACGCCGTTTTCGGAGATCGCTTCGCCGGTGATGCCGTGCTCACCGAGTCCGAGACTTGCAAGCGATGCGGGCGCCGAAGCTTCTCCCGAGAAATTGAGGAAATTGTCTGTGAGAGTCTTGAGCTCGTCAAGCGACGCTCCTTCGCCCTTCATCTCAACAAGTTCGTTCATGGCGTCATAGACAGCCTTCTGAGCGTCTGTGGCTTCCTCATAGGAGAAATCGTCCGCGAGTACTGCGTTTACATCGTCAAGCTCCGCCGTGGTGATGGCATTGAGCTTCTCGTTGTACCTGGCGAGGCCTTCCTCATCGAGCGTCGAGGTGTCAATATAGGATGCGAATGCCTGAGCCGCAGCCCTGTATTCGTCTGAAGCTCCGACAGATGTGACTGTGAAAGCGTTTTCCGTTCCCGATTCTGCGGAACTTAAGAAAAATCTCTGATGAGTAACGTCAAAGCTTGCGGTGATCCCTGCGTCCTTTGCGGCCTGCAGAAAATCTCCGATAGTGGTCTTTGCGTCTACCTTCAGTTCCTGTGTCTTTTCGTTGTCACCGCTACCTGTCTTGAAAGTGATGGTCTGCCCCACAAGAGTGGGATCGACAGCGCCGAGCTTTGTGGACTGAGTGTGTGCTCCTCCTGCGAGCTTTGCGCCGGTGACATACTGTGAACTTGCGAGCTTTTGTACCTCAACGGTATGAGATCCCGCTGCCGCAACGTTTGTAGCGGTCGCAGTGATCGCATTTTCGTTCGAGCTTGAAGCCTTGTTTGTGAGGAATGTGCTCTGCAAACGAAGCTTAGACGCAAAGTCGGTGTAGAAAGAATAGATCTTCTTGTTCAGATCCGACCATGCGCTCGTGGTCCACTTGTTCATCGTTATCTTGTTTTCGAGTTTGGTCTTTTTCGCGGTCTGTCCCGACATCATCGCCTTTACGATGGAATCGGTATCGAGACCCGAGATCATTCCTGATAATCCGATGGCCATAATAATACCTCCTTGAAATCCGTTTCATGTTGATGTGCTTCCGTGCATCCGCCCCACTGCCGCGGGCTCCCTTGAGCTACGCTCAAGGGCAGAACTACCTTTGCTCGTCGACCAAGATGCCGGCCACTTCCCACATCTTGCTGAGCATGTCGAGTGTCTCTTCGGGCGGTATCTCACGTACCACCTCATCTGTGTCTGAATCGATCACCTTGATGGAAACTCTCTTGGTATCTTCATGATACGAGAATTCGCATCTGGTGTGCTGGTTCATCTTTTTGTTTACTTCAGCGATCGCGTTTTTGACCTTGACGGTCTTTTCCTGGCTCTGTTCAAGAGGGCTTTCTTCCTCTTCTCCGGGCAACAGTCCTCTGGATCTGCTGTCCACACGTCCTTCAGGTTCTCTTGTCTCTCTTTGCTGCGTTACACCCGCCGTATTGGGAGCCGATTGCTGCTCATTCGTATTTGTCTTCGCTGCTGCTTCGGCTTCCCTGCCTATGCCGGTCTGCGGTTTGGAAACGCTCGTATAAAGAGAAGCATTACTTCCACCGATTCGTTCAATTCCCATTTTGTTCACCTTTTCCTTCCTTGAAACTAAAGTGATTGCAGCGTAATCTACGGGGATGATATCCCTTATCTATTTTATCGCCAAATGGCCATCAAATGTTAATAATTTTCCATTAAATTTTTATAAAAAAAGGAGGTGATGAGTTTCACCTCCTTGTGAGATCTTATTTTCCGATGAGCTTTGAAAGTTCTTCCGGGCTTGCGGTCTGTCTTGCAGCCTCCTGGTTTGCTTCCTGGATCTGGATATATATCTCTTTTCTGTAGATGGGGATCTGCTTGGGAGCATTGATGCCGATCTTTACCTGATCGCCCTTTATCTCAAGCACCGTAAGCTCTATATCCGATCCCACGATTATGGACTCGCCGGTTTTTCTCGATAAAGCAAGCATTGGTTATTCCCCCTTCTCGCGTTTTAACTTTGAGATAACGTCATAAATGTTGAATTTTACAGCATAGTCATTCTCCGCTATCACCTGGATGCCCTTTTTGGTATCGGCATTGATGATGATGGGAGCCTTGAGGTTCGTCGTCATCTTTGTGATGTCGCTCGGAACGGTGAGTGTTACGAAAACGCATGTATTGTCAGGTCCGAGCTCACCCAGGGATGCAAGGAGCGAATCCTCGACCTCAGGATTGTAGTCGGTAAGAACGGAGTTGGGATTGATAACGGGAAGTGCCATGGAAGGCTCTTCAACGCTCTGAAGCCATGTGATGGCGGTATCGCTGCCGTTCTCATTGTTATAGATAAGTGTGAATCTGCGAAGCTGCTCAAAACCGATGATGCCTCTGTCAAAGGTGAGGATCTTATCGTCATCGAGTTCAACTTCCCCGAAATACCTTGTTTTAACTAACATTTACAAGCCTCCTCGAAATAATGTGATCGGCGGCTACTTCACGTCCGTCACGATAATAATAACAATTTTATCTCAGATAGTCAAGCAACGAAGTCTGCACGAGTTTTGCGGCTGCATTGAGAGACGCGTTGTATACGTTGTTTGCGGAAGTGTACTTTATGATCGTGTCCGCAAGATCCGCGTCCTCGTTGCTCGACAAAAGCTCTGTGAAATCTGTCTCCTGGCTCTCGAGTCTGTCCTGTGTGAGAAGAAGTCTCTTGTAGCGTCCGCCGAGATCCGCGACGCATACGTTCATATTGTCCTGCTCCTTCTGTGTGATCGAAAGTCCGCGCTGGAACGCGCCCGTCATAATGCTCGTGCGGAGCGTATACTCCGATTCAAGCTGCTCCATCACGAGTTTCAGCTTGTCAAGCTGCTCCTTGTTCATGTTGGAGTCGTTCTGCATCTTGGTGACTTCGGCCATCCTGTTCTCGACGTCGATGACGTCCTGTACAGCGTTCACGATCTCTGTGACCATTCTGTCGATATTTGTCGAAAAAGCGTCGGAACCCTGTGTGTTTATGGTGATGACCTGCTTGAAGTTCACCTCGTAGTTGATATCCTGATCTTCCTTGGTGTAGTTGATGCTCTTTCCTGTGTCGAGCTCTGTCGCAACACAGTCAAAATAGTGCTCCGGACGAAGATCGTTCTGCGAGAACTGTCTCTTTGTGTAGGTCGCAGTGATGTCCTGGGCATTCTTTAATGCTGTATAGACGTTCTTTCCGAGGATGACTTCACCGGTATCAGTAAGAAAATTGATGCTGTCGTCATCGGCTGTTTCATATGCTCCGGGATCCGTAGAAAGATACTTTGTGAGGGGCGGAGTCACTGTGTTGCCAAGTTCATCGGTAAAGGAAAAAGTGGGCTCCACGCTGTCATCAAGCTCATCGTATGCGACCGTGATCCTGTAGATATCCATCGTGGTGGGCATCGAGGTGCTGAATCCGCCCCATGCGCCGCCTGTGGAAGCCGTATCGTTTATGTCAAGAGTCTTAAGATCCACGCTGTCACGTATAACGGACACCTGCTGCAGGTTCTCGCTCTTCAAAGGCTCTGTGATCGCATATGAAACGTTGTTCTGGTCAGCGTCAAACACAAGCGATTTGTTTGTCTTGTAGCCCGAAAAAACATAACGTCCCGCGTAGTTCGTATTGCCTTCCTGATAGATCTGCTTTGCGTACTGCTTGAGATTTTCAACGATGTCGTTCCTGTCCGTTGCCGTGAGATAGTCGTTTGCGGCGTGGTTGCAATAGGTGTTCATCGAGCGGATGATCTCGTTTATGGTCTCAAGCGAGCTTTCCGTAACTTCCATCCAGTTCAGCGCATCCGGGATGTTCTTTCCGGTGTACTGCTGTACCTCGGTAAGGTTTGTCCTGAATTTCAGCGCTCTCACCGCAACGATCGGGTCATCGGAAGGCCTTGTTATCTTTTTACCTGTTGAATACTGGGATTCAAGCGTATTAAGAAGATTTTTATTGTTGTTGATGTTGTACATCGAATTGTTTGTCATCATCTTGTTCGTAATACGCATAATTCCTCCTGTGGCGCAGCCGTTTTTCTATACTATATTAATCGGTATCACAGCCCCGTTTCATTAATTAACTTGTTATAAATTTCGTTCATCACGGAGATGACCTTGGAGTTCAGGTTGTAAGCTTCCTGATATCTCGCGAGGGCCATCGCCTCTTCGTCCTGATCGACGCCTGCCACCGAAAGCCTCTGATTTGTTACCTTTGCGACGATGTTCGCCTGGCTCTCGGAAAAGTTCTTTGCGGACGTTGTGTCGATACCGACTTCGGAAACCAGTGTCTGCAAAAACTGCGCGGGATTTCCCTGTTTGAACATGTTAACATCACTCTTGAGATCGAGGAGCTTTCTTGTGATATCCGCTCCGCTCACGCCCGCGTTGATGTCGGTGGTCGTGGCGATCTTTGCCGGTGTGTCGAGTATTGCCTTACATACCTTGAAGTTCTTCGCGGTGATCATGTAGTAGGAATTGTTGAGCACTGATGCGTCCGAAATGACGGTGTTGATATCGGTCTCGTCCGTCTCATTGAAATTCCCGGGTATATATTCCTCGCCGCTCACTACATCATAGCCCGTAAAGAAGTAATTTCCCGATTCTCCGTCAAGGTTCTGTCCTTTTCTGTGGACGGTGTTGAATTCCTCCGCGAATGTGCGGATGAACTGGCTGAGCTGCGACATGTAATACGGAATGCCCTTGTAGTCGACGTCGCTTCCCACGGAAACCGTGGTGCCGTTCGTGTACTGCTTTCTCATGGGCTGGTTCAGTTCGAAATTGTATGTGTATACTCCGTTCGCGTCGACTGTGATATTGAAAGACTTGTATGTGTATTCACCGTTTCCGATGATGATCTTCCCTTCAGTGGGGATGTTAAGGTCGGCGATGTGATTTATGTTGGTGTTCGTGATGCTGATAGATGTCTGTCCCACCGCGATGGGGCCGCTTTTTCCTGTGAGGTCTTCGTCGTTGTTTCCGTCTCTTACTTCAAAGAGTGCCTTTAACGATCCGGACATGGTCCCTGATGTGGGTTCGAGCCTCTGGTCGTACTGCCAGTAAACATCATAAAGTCCGTCGATATCGCACTGATTCTGCAGCTCTTTTCTGGGTCTGCATTCAAGCTTAAAGGTGTCATAGGTGTCAACGAGCGTGTTTCCGTCGATGCGGACGGTGAAGGTGTTCATGCCGTTTCCGAT
>JAEENL010000092.1 GCA_016283775.1 Lachnospiraceae bacterium
TGAAGCTCGGCGGATATGTAGCTCCCCAGCAGGACACACAGGCAATGGAAGACTGGTCGGGTGACTGGAGTACATGGTTTGGCGCAACAGGCCACGTAGCCGTTTTCTCGGAAGCTTTCTGGACCTACCAGAATCTCTGGGGCGTTGAAGGATATCAGGAACAGTACGGTCTTGACATCATCCCTTATGTAACACCCAATGTTGTTGACGAGAAAGAGCACAACGTTATCACAAACATGTACATGGGCGGCGTTTCGACCTCCTGCAAGCATCCTTACGAAGCATATCTGCTCCTCAAGTTCATGGGATGGGGCGTAGACGGCTGGAAGACAAGACTTCAGATCTACAAGAACCCTGAATATACAAATGCTTCCGGTGTTGCATTGAAGAATTCTTCGATGCCCATGCCCATCAACCTCAACGCGGAGGTATGGGAAGGCTTCAAGAGTCTCTTCCCTCAGGATCCCGATCACAAGCAGTACTGGGATGACTATTTCGCAAGCGTTACACGTCCTGTTCCTTACGGCTGGTACTCCATTGCAGGTTACTGGAACTTCTGTGACCAGTACTTCAACAACATCGGTATCCACGACCTTGTGGACAACGGCACAGCAAAGGCCGCGGACTATGTTCTTGAAGCTACAGAGCAGGCAAACTACTATCACGCAGAAGCCATGCTTTCATATTTCGGACCCAACGGCTACAACATCCTGACTGATGCGGAAAAGGCTAAATATCAGGCAGTGGTCGATTCTTTCGGAAAATAATGAAATGAAATACAAAATATGAGGAGGAACAAAATGCGTAAGAAAGTTTTAAGCATCATCATGTGCCTTTGCCTGACCGCTTTTCTCTTTGCGGCATGCGGCAAGGACAATGGTGGACAGCAGGGAAACACTGAAACACAAGCAACGGCAACTCCCGCGCCGACTCAGGCACCTGCAACCGCAACACCCAGTCCGGAGCCTACAAAAGTTCCCGGCGAAGCGCTTCCCGAAGCAAAGTACTATTTTTCCTTTGATCAGGCTGATGGCACAAGCAGGATCCAGCCTTCGATGAAGGATTCGGCTTCCACCCCCATCGTTCAGCCCGCACCCGACAAGGATGTTGTCCTGATCGATGGCGTAAAGGGTCAGGCTCTTTACTGCAACGGAGCATACGGCTACAAGCTTCCCGAAGTAAACGGTGTAGGCGAGACCTATTCCATATCTTTCTGGGTATATGCGAGAAGATTCGCAAACTATATGCCCACCATCCAGTATGGTCCCGATATGCACGGTGACGCTACCGGAGGACAGCACTATCTCAACTTCACCCGTGCGGAGTGGAGCGGCTCGGGCGAATATCCCTGCGTATGGTCTTATGATCAGGCCGGTGACGAAGCCGTTGTATGGCCCAACTGGTTCCCGAACGACGGTGTCGGCGAGAGACTTAACCAGTGGCTCAACATCACGCTTGTTGTTGATGAGAACAACACCACAGATGAGGGTTCCAACATCCTTGCAAAGATATATCTCAACGGTGAGCTTATGAGCGATACCGTTACGATCGTAACCGGAACGATGGCACCTTCGGACAATTTCGATTTCCTCGTTGGTATCAACTACTGGGATGCTTATTTCAAGGGCGGTATCGACGAAGTATACATTTTTGACAAGGTTCTCACCGAGGGCCAGATCCAGACACTTTATCAGGCAGGCGATCCGAACGCCAAGTTCGTTGAGCCCGAGAGAGTCATCGTCGTTACTCCCGATAAGGCCGCAGTCGAGTCCATCGGTAACGTAAACCTCGTAAGCGCATGGAGAGCGGACTGGACTTCATCCGTTGAGATCAAGGACGGCGAGACAAAGAAGGTTAAGCTTCACAACTGGTCTGCAGGTAATGCTTCGACCGAGAACTACGGTATCGTATTCTCCAACGTTGCTTCCGCAGCTCACAACGATCCCAAGACCGTAGCGGATTACAAGGAGATCGCACTCGTCCGCGCGGACGCTACAGGTGAAAGCTATGTAGATGCACAGTACAACTACACATGGGGTAACTGGAACACCTGGACGAAGAGTGCGATGGTTGACGCAAACGTTACCCTTACCATTACCCGTGAAGGCGACACTCTTACGATCGTTGCAAACAACGTTGACTTTAACGGTACTTCAAACGACATGACTGCTACCGTAAAGACGACCTTGACAGAGAACGATCCCTGCTACTTTGCTATCACATGCGAGAACTCTTATGTGGATCTCCTTTCCGTAAAGGATGCGACGTTAAGAGCAAACGCAGGCCTCCTTGTTGGTAACACCGACTGCTCGACCGCATGGTGGTCACAGTTCTCACCCATCTGGAAGGTAAACAAGGGCGAGTCGAGAACTGTCGGATTTACAAACCACACAAGCGGACTTGAAAACTGGCACAACTTTGTTGCGATCCTCCAGAACGTTCCCGGCGGACACAGTGCTGACACATATGAAGGTTATGCGGAATATGCTGTTGTACGTGCAGATAACTACGGCTGGGGAACAGGTTATGACAAGATCGTGACTCCCACATGCGACTGGAACTGGGAAACCTTCAAGAGCGATATGGACGGTGCTCATGTATCTCTTACGGTTACCAATAACGGAGAGACCGCAGATATCACAATTCTTGCAAGAACTGCAGACGGAAAAGAATATCATCAGTCTTATCCCGGCATCGTAACGGGCGGAGACCTTTACTTCTGCGTAAGCTGCGAAGGCTCTTATGTACAGTTTGACTCGACCATCGTAGGAAATACCGATCTGTCCACAGGCTGGTGGTCACAGTTCTCGGACATCTGGGCAGTTCCCGAAGGACAGGCAAGAAGCATAAGCTTTACAAACTATACGAGCGGACTTGAAAACTGGCACAACTTTGTTGCGATCCTTCAGAACGTTCCCGGCGGACACAGCTCCGACGCTTACGAAGGTTATGCGGAGTATGCTGTTGTACGTGCCGACAACTACGGCTGGGGCACAGGCTATGATAAGATCGTTACTCCCGAATGCGACTGGAACTGGGATACCTTCAAGGCTGACATGGATCAGGCAAAGATAGACCTCACAGTTGTAAATAACGGCGCTACCGCTGATATTTTCATCACTGCGACAACTGTTGACGGAAAGATCTACCATCAGACCTATGCAGGCATCGTAACAGGCGGAGATCTCTATTTCTGCTTAAGCTGCGAGCAGTCATACCTTGTTATCAATGCCAACACGATAGGGCTTGCGGATAATACCACTCCCTGGTGGGCGTTCTTCTCACCTACAAAGGAACTGAGAGAGGGAGAAAAGGAATACTTCAGTTTTACCAACTATACCGATGGTGCCGAGAACTGGAGGAACTTCCTTGTGGTTCTTCAGACAACACCTACAGGACATTCGGCAGATACCACAGAAGGATATTCAGAGCATGCCGTACTGCGTGCCGACAATTACGGATGGGGTACTGGCTATGACGGTTCCGTAGTTCCCGAAAGCAACTGGAACTGGGATACCTTCAAGACTGATATGGACGGAGCACATGTACTGGTCGAGATCTTCCATAAGGGAGCGACGGCAGACGTACATTGCACCATCACAACAGCTTCGGGTAAGGTTTACTTCCAGAATTATGACAACATTTACAAGCCCGGCCCTCTCTTTGTGGGACTTCTCTGCGAGGGTTCACATCTTGCCATCACACAGTAAGACCAAAACTGTAAGTCTGTATTGACAGACATTGGCATAACAGCAGGAACATCTGTGGTCATGAAGACAAACGTCAGGTCATGGCCACGGTGCCCTGCGCAGATACCGTTTGTGAGAGCGGTATGTGCGAAGGGCATCAAAATGGGGAGTACAAAAAAGTATCAGTGACAAGGAGACATTTACATGAGTGAGCAGGAAAGAAACGGCATCATAACCGAATACAACAGGCCTTTTATAGAGCAGAGGGCAGATCCGTACATATACCGTCATACCGACGGGAAGTACTATTTCACGGCATCCGTGCCCGCATACGACAGGATAGTCTTAAGACAGAGCGATACGCTTTTGGGACTTCAGACTGCCGAAGAAAAGACCATCTGGATGAAGCACGAGAGCGGTGTGATGAGCAGGCATGTCTGGGCGCCGGAACTCCACTACCTTAAAGGAAAATGGTATATCTATTTTGCTGCGGGAGAACGCGACAACATGTGGAAGATAAGGCCCTTTGTGCTTGAGTGCACAGGGCAGGATCCCATGAACGACGAATGGACGGAATGCGGAAAGATACAGAGAAGCAATGACGACATCTACTCGTTTGATGCATTTTCGCTTGACGCGACCATTCTGGAAAACAAAGGAGAGCTTTACTATATCTGGGCCGAAAAAGTGAGTGTCGGCATACAGATATCAAATATCTACATCGCACGAATGGAAACACCCACAAAGCTCGCGACCGCACAGGTTCTCCTTACCACTCCCGATTATGACTGGGAGCGTGTGGATATCTGGGTCAATGAAGGGCCTGCGATCCTTAAGCACAACGGACGCATTTTCCTCACTTATTCCGCGAGCGCGACGGGCGAGTGCTACTGCATGGGAATGCTGAGCATTGACGAGAACGAAGATCTTCTTGACCCGAGAGCATGGAAAAAAGAGCGTTATCCTGTCTTAAGATCCGACAGGGAAAAAGGCTTTTACGGTCCCGGACACAACAGCTTCACATGCCTTCCCGACGGAACGCCAGTATGCGTTTTCCATGCAAGGACATACAAAGACATCACAGGAGACCCGCTGTACGATCCCAACCGCCACACAATGCTCATGAAGGTCGTGTTTGACGACAAGGGATATCCTGTATTTGATTACAAAAACACGCTGCACGCCGAGTGACAGGAACGAAAGACAAGGTTTATGAGAAACAAAAAAGATAAAAAGAAACAGATGCTTCTGATCGCTTTGAGCATACTCTTTTTCACAGCGGTCACCGGCCGGAACACGGCATTTGCCGATACTGCGGGAACCGTCGGCGACAAAGCGGAACAGGGTGGCTTGAGTGCTTATATCTCGACAGACAAGAGCGAATATGAAGCGGGAGAGACGATAAACTTCACAGTTACCGTTGAAAACGGGAGGCTCCACAGTTACACCGCAAAGACCACACTCAGTTACACAAACACCGCAGGGCTCCTTGAGACAGCGGAAGGCAGCATACCTACTGAACTTGCAAAGATCGCGTACGGTGATACCCTGAGCCTCACAGGCTCGCTTGTGGGAGACGTTTCCGTTTTTCCGCCGCAGGAAATACCTGAGAACACAGGGACGGGAGAGGTTAAGACTCCCGACGGAGAAAACGAAAATGAAAAAAACTCCGGCAGCATCAGTACTTCGGCGCTCATCATCGGGGGCTCGGCTCTTGCGGTATGCCTTATCGTTGTGCTCTTTTCTGTTATGGGCATAAGAAAAAAGAAAAACGATAAAAACGGCGGGAAGTCCGGAAGTACTGCCATAAAAGCCATCGCACTTATCGTTTCGGGGGCACTCTTTGCTTCACTTTTCGGCACGGTTTTTGAAGCAAAGGCGGAAGACTATGAAAAGATAGTTTTAAGGCCGTATGTCAATGTGATCTATGCAGGGCAGGAGGTACTCATCAGAGCGACCATGGAGCTTCACGCATATCAGGAAAGAGTGGTCATTCCAAAGGACCACAAGGCATCGATCAAAAATTTCACCTGCCACGATCCCTCGATCATAAAGGGAAATGACGGAGTGTATTATATTGTCGGGACTCACATCACAGGCGGCACTTCCACCGACCTCATCCACTGGACCGAAGACACTTCGATCCGCACGAGGTTTTCAAGTGAGACAATAAAAAAGATCCGTGAATGGAACAAAGACAGCGGCGACTGGTACGGATATCTCTGGGCGCCCGACGTGGTCTACAATCCCGTTCTTGGGAAGTATTGCTATTATCTTTCGGCAAACGGCGACGACTGGAAGTCCAACATAGTGATGCTGACATCCGATTCTCCGACGGGGCCCTTTGACTATGCGGGCTCTGTCGTATACGGCGGGTTTACGCAGGAAGACATGGATCAGACAGATGTGCCTGCGGTGCTTGGGACGGACACGCTTCCCGACCGCTATATCACTAAGGGGATAAAAAACAAAAAGTGGGGCGACAAATGGCCGAACTGCATCGACCCTTGCGTTTTTTATGATGATGACGGAAAGTTATGGATGAGCTACGGATCATGGTCCGGCGGTATTTTTCTTCTCGAACTCGATGAAAACACAGGACTTCGCGATTACAGCGTGACCTACGAGACTAACGACCATTCCGACGCGTATTTCGGAAAAAAGATCGCAGGCGGATGGTATGTTTCCGGTGAAGGCTCATATATCCAGAAGATCGGTGACTATTACTGGCTTTTCATGTCCTACGGAAACCTTGAGGCAAAAGGCGGCTACAACATCCGTGTGTTCCGCTCAAAGACGCCCGACGGGGACTATGTTGACGAACTTGGAAATTCCGCTCTTTACGACAAATACATTTTCAATTATAATCAGAACGTCGGAGTGAGACTCTTCGGAGGATATAAGTGGCGTTCATTCGCGCAGGGACAGGTCGCGCAGGGACACAACTCCGCGCTTGTGGACGATGACGGAAGGGCTTATATCGTCTACCATTCAAGGACCACAGACGGAAGCGAAGGACACACAGTCAAGATCCACCAGCTTTTCCTTAACAGAGAAGGGTGGCTGGTCGCGGCGCCTTACTATTTTTCCGGCGAAAAAACGGAAAAATCCGTTGATATGTCGGCTTTTGCGGGAGATTACGAAGTGATCGTCCACAGGCTGAACATTGACTACAAGAACCTCGATACCAATAAGCCGGAATTTATCACATTGAATGCTGACGGAACGATAACCGGAGCCTATGAAGGCACATGGACGATAGAAAAGGATTCTTCATACATCTACCTCGAGTTCAACGGCGATACCTACAGCGGCGTTGCGTTGAGACAGTGCGTCGAAAATTCGGATATCGAGACAGATGTGTTTACGGCTCTCGGCACGGATTCGCAGATAACGGTCTGGGGCAGCAAGACACTTGAACTGGAATAGGTTTTTTATGCAGGAAAAGAGATTTGATCCGCTCGAACTGATAAAACAGATACTTGCGCTGCTCGCGGTGACGCTTCTGACCTTTGCGTGGACCATGACGGTGCTTTTGATCATAAGTTTTGTGGCGCTGTCATATGTTACGCTGAAACTTGACATGATGTATGTCATCTCGGCCATTGTCACAGTCCTGGTCGACGTGGCGTATCTCATCGGAAAGCACCGTAAGAAAAAGAAAGACGGAGACAGATATGGAAAAAATAACACTCTACATTAAATCGATGGCAGAGGCGGAAGCGATATTCAAGGCTCTCAGCACACCCGTGAGACTAAAGATCATGGAGATGATCTATGAGAACGACAACCTCAGCATGAACGATCTGGCAGAGGCACTGGGGCTCACCAACGGCGCGATCACAATGAACGTGGCAAAGCTTGAGGAATCGGGCCTTGTCTCCATAAAGACCGCGGCTGCAAAACGCGGAGCGATGAAGATGGTGCGCCCACGTTATGAGCGCCTTGTCATAGACCTTGCTCCCGAAAAGGAAGAGAGAAAGTGCTATTCCGATGACATCAGGATAGGGCATTATGTCGCATGCCAGGGAACACCCACCTGCGGCCTTTCCACATCAAAGGCGATCATAGGCTCTCTTGACGATTTCAGGGTGTTTTCTTTCCCTGAGCGCTTTGACGCTGAGATCATCTGGTTCGGAAGCGGATATATCGAATACAATCTTCCAAACCATCTCCAAGCGGGACAAAAGCTTGACGAGATACAGATAAGCTTTGAGATATCTTCGGAGTGCCCCGAGTATAACGAGGATTACCCTTCGGACATCCATTTTTCAATAAACGGCAAAGACCTGGGAATGTGGATAAGCCCCGGAGATTACGGCGAGAGAAAAGGTTACATCTCACCGCCGTGGTGGCCCCCGCTCCTCAATCAGTACGGCCTGTTAAAGACGCTGATCATCAATCACACAGGCACCTACATCGACGGTACGAACAGGATATCGTCGGTAAAGATCGATGACCTGGGGATCGACTACAACAGTTATATCACCTTCAGGTTCGAAGTGCCGAAGGACACGCCCAACTGCGGCGGACTCACGCTTTTCGGTGAAAATTTCGGAGACTACAATCAGGCGATAAAAGTCAAGATGTTTTATTCCGAAGAATGATACAAACGGAGGGATAAGGAGAGATAATGACCAGACCGGTAAATATCTATTTTCTGTCCCGGATACAGCAGGAAGAAGTATTCCGCGTAGTCTTCTGGCACCAGTCGGGCGGCAGAGAGATATACAGGACACAGTATCACGAGATCAAGTCATTGAAGCTTTTGAGCGATGAATTGATCAGGGCTGGCGCACGCCCTGAAGACCTTGACGGTTTCTTCTTTTCATTTCACATCCCGTATATCGGGAAAGAGTTCGATCTGCTGAAATTTACGGACAAACTCTGTCTGAATATCGAACTCAAGTCTACTGCCGTTCCTGAACACCAGGTACTTGAACAACTTGTAAAGAACAGGCACTATCTGGGACATCTCGGAAAGCGCCTGCTTTTGTATACCGTTGTGACGGATACGATGACCTGTTACAAGCTGTCACTCGGAGACGAACTGATCGAGGTGAGCTTTGACGAAGTGGCTTCGGCAGTCCAGAAGGTAAGGAAAAACCACTCGGACACGATCGACGATCTGTTCAGGGCATCCGACTATCTGGTCTCTCCGTTCAACACGCCCGACAGGTTCATACAGGGCGAATATTTCCTGACACAGGCACAGGATATGGTGAAAAAATGCATCATAAACGATGCGGATTCATCAGAGACTGGAAATTTCTTCCATCTTACCGGAAAACCGGGTACGGGAAAGACACTGCTGCTGTACGACCTTGCAAAAACCTTTTCAAAAAACGGGAAAACACTGATCGTCCACTGTGGTCTGCTCTCAAAGGGACAGTACAAGATACGTGAAGAGATGGACCAGCTTGACATCATACCTGTGAGCGACATGCTGATAAACGGCTTTTCGCTTGAAGAGTACAGCTATATACTTGTAGATGAATCGCACAGGATGTATTCCGGGCAGTTTGAGACGATATGTGATTCTGTGCGTAAACGTGACCAGGTCTGCGTTTTTTCGTCGGACCCCGAGCAGATGCTCTCGTACACAGAAGAACAGAACGCCATTACCGAAAAGATAAGAGCACTCCCCGAAGTGAAGGAGTACGCGCTTTCGGAGAAGATCCGCACAAACAGAGGGCTGCAGGCTTTTATCATGTGTGTGAGGAACCTTTCCCACAAAGCAAAAGCGCAGATCGACTGTACCGGAGTGGAGCTGAATTACGCAAACTCGACAAAAGAAGCGCAGTCAATGGTCGAGTATTACAAGAGCAGAGGATATGTCTTCATCAATTACTCCGGCGCGACGGAAGGGGAAAGTCCGTATGCCGCGTACGAAGAGGACTTTGATACTCACCACGTGATCGGGCAGGAATATGACAAAGTGGTGATGCTGATGGATCCGTCGTTCTACTATGACGAGGACGGCGTGCTGCAGGGCATTCCGCATCCGGACCCTGATTACCGCTATCCTAACCTTTTTTACCAGGGCATCACCAGAGTGAGGGAAAACCTTGCGCTGATAGTGGTGCAGGCACCCGAACTGTTCCACAAGATCGTTTCGATAGTGAAACCTGAGGAATAGGTTGACAACTCATGCTGAGGTAGTGATATAATTACTTCAGCATATTTTATTTCGAGGTACAAAAAATGGCATGCACAACAATTCTTGTGGGAAAAGCCGCATCAAATGACGGCTCCACTTTGATCGCGAGAAACGATGACGGACAGTTTGACGAGAAAAAGCTTGTGGTCGTAAGACCTAAGGATCAGCCGAAAAAGTACAAGAGCAAGATATCGCATCTTGAGATCGAGCTTCCTGACAACCCTTTAAGCTACACTGCGAGCCCCAGCGTGGATCCGAAGAACGGAATATGGGCCGCTATGGGCATCAACTCCGCAAACGTGGCGATGACCGCCACAGAGACCATTACCAGCAATGCGCGCGTGATGGGAGCGGATCCTCTGGTAAGGTATGAGAAAAAGAAGACAAGAAGCGGCAAGGATAAGATAGGAGGGCTCGGTGAAGAAGATTTTGTGACCATCGTCCTTCCTTACATCAAAACCGCGAAAGAAGGCGTGAAACGCCTCGGAGCGCTGCTTGAGAAATACGGCACCTATGAATCGAACGGCATCGCTTTCTCGGACAACAATGAGATATGGTGGCTTGAGACCATAGGAGGACATCACTGGATCGCCGCAAGAGTGCGCGACGAAGAATATGTCATAATGCCGAACCAGTTCGGTCTCGACCGCTTTGACTTGAGCGACGCACTCGGAAAACAGAAGGAATACATGTGTTCCAAGGATCTCAAGGAGTTTGTCGAGAAAAACCATCTGAACCTCAATCAGAGTGACGATTTTAATCCCAGGCTCATCTTCGGAAGCCGTGACGATTCCGATCATGTTTACAATACCCCCAGAGCATGGTTCATGGGGAGATATTTTAATCCCAACACATACTCCTGGGACGGCGAAAATGCCGATTTTAAGCCCGAGAGCGACGATATCCCCTGGTCCATGATCCCTGAAAGAAAGATAACAGTCGAGGATGTAAAATATATCCTTTCCTCCTACTATCAGGGAACACCCTACAATCCTTACCAGAAAGCAGACCTTCCCACAAAGGGAGTATACAGGCCGATCGGCGTCAACAGGACCGGTGTTATGGCGGTGCTGCAGATAAGAAACGACGTCCCGAAGGAGATAGCCGCGCTTGAATGGATATGCTTTGGCGCAAATCCTTTCAACACCGTGCTTCCCGTTTACACAAACACCGACAGGATCCCCGACTATCTGTCAAAGGTATCGCTTGATGTTTCGACTTCAAATTTCTATTGGACGAGCAGACTTATCGGAGCCCTTGCGGATCCCTGGTTCGGAAACACCATACAGCTCATCGAGCGCTACCAGCATGCCGTGGCGAACGAGAGCAGGTGCATAGTCAACGAATATGATGTCGCGTTCAAAAAGAAAAAGGACAAAAAGCTCATCGACAAGGCAAACAAGGAACTCGCAGATATGGCGGAAAAAGAGTCGACCAAGGCGCTCACAAAAGTGCTCGCGGAAGCCTCAAGACATATGAAGTGCGGATACAACAGAGCGGATAATTAGGCACTTACGGAAATGATAAAAACGGAAGGATGACCGGATGAAGCAGATCCCAAAGAAAAACCTGATCTTGTTTTTGATCTGTCTGTTGATAGCAGTCACATGCGTTGCGATCCTTGCGATTGAGATAAGAAAAGGGGACAGCACTCTTCAGACACAGGAACTGAGCGACCCCTGGACAGCTGTCGCTCACGGAAAGACCTATGATGGTGTGGTGCTCGGAAGGGATCGTTTTGATACTTTTAATTCAGGTGATGTGTTTGAACTTTCGTGCATCCTACCTGAGACCGACATCCCGGATCCTTCTCTTGAGATGTATTCCGTACACAGCATGGTGGATGTCTATGTGGACGGAAAGCACATCTATAATTATGGGCAGAAGTACTACGACGCAGGAAAAATGCTCGGTTACGGATGGAATTTCGTGGAGCTTCCCGATGATTTTTCCGGCAAGGAATTGCGGATCGTTTTTACCATCACCGAAGACAATGCGTTTGAAGGAATGCCCGCGATAAATATCATCAACGGGGACGGCGCGATAAACGAACTTTTGATGAATGAGAGGCTTTATCTTGCCATAGGTATGTTCCTCATCGTGATAGG
>JAEENL010000093.1 GCA_016283775.1 Lachnospiraceae bacterium
ATCGGAACGCACAATTTCAAAAAGAACCATGTGAGACTCGACAAGTCTTCGCTGGGCCTCACCTTAAGCCTTGCGGGAAAGACTCTTTTTACAAATTTCAAACAGAACATGATCACGTTCTTTGTTACCGGACTTCTGATGTTTTTGTGTGTTGTGGGGCTTTTGATGTATGAAAACTTCAACAGAAAGCCGCAGCTCGGGATACTCACTTTTGAGACCTGCGGAGGAGTGGCTGCGTTCGACTATGAAGTGAAGGATGAGGCGCTGGCCTTCCTCGAAGAAAGAAACGACATTTCAAACATCAGGCGGATGATCCAGCTGAACCTCAACTACAACAACGAGGAAAGGTTTGTGACATATGTTTTTGACGATGTTTCAAAGATGAACAACAAAAATGTATGCTATAAAGGACGTCTTCCCAAGTATGACAACGAGATAGCATTAAGCGGAAAGTTTGCTTCGGAATACGGCTATTCCATCGGTGACGAGATAAAGCTCGATTACGGCGCAAAAAGCTTTTCCTATCTCATTACGGGGCTTGTCCAGACCTGCAACAATGCGGGCAGGGAAGCAGTAATAAGCGAAGCGGGGTCCGGACACCTCATCGATTTCACATACAGCCCGGCGTATTTCTGGTATGACTGCGACGGGAGGGCAACTTCGCAAAAGGTGCTCGACGACTGCACTGACAGATACGGTGATCATGTTGTATCGATAATGAATTTTTATGAGACTCTGGAAGGAAACCTCACCACTTTCAAGGGCATTTCATCGCTCATGCTTATCCTTGTCTGCGGCATCGCTGCCGTGGTGACCGTGTTGATCCTTTATCTTCTTATCAAGGCTTTTATCTACAACAAACGCAAGGATTACGGCGTTTACAAGGCTCTCGGCTACACCTCCGGAAGCCTTGTGCTCCAGACGGCGCTCAGCTTCATGCCTTCCATCGTGGCGTCGGCAGCGGTATTTTCGGTAGGATCCTATTTTGCGGCAAATCCCTACATGACGCTCATAATGCGGCTCTTCGGGCTTATGAAATGTCAGTTTGCCATTCCCGTGTCCGGAGTTTTTGCCATAGCCGCAGGCCTTGTGGTTGTCGCATTTGTTTTCTCCGTGATACTGTCCGGAAGGATCAGAAAGATCGAGCCTTACAAGATGTTGATAGAAGAATAGGTTTTTTATAATATAATATTGAATATTAGATTGAAAATGTCTATAATGGTCGTGTAAAAACTATACTCACCAAGAACGGAGAATGAAATGGCAGAATATGTGATCTCAACGGATTCCACGGCGGATCTTCCCAAAAGCTACATATCACAGCATGAACTTGTGATACAGGATCTAGGCTTTTCCTTCGGTGACGAGCTTTACCGCGGCATAGCCGAGATGAACCATCAGACATTTTACAACCGCATGAGAGCGGGAGAAGTTGCAAAGACGAACGCGTCTATCCCCGGGGATGTGCGCGCAAACTTTGAAGAAGTGTTAAAGCAGGGCAAGGATATCCTTCATATCTCTTTTTCATCGGGCCTCAGCGCAAGCTACAGCGTTGCCAAGATGGTCGCGGAAGGTCTGCTTGATGACTATCCGGACAGAAAGGTGCTCGTGGTCGATTCGCTCTGTGCGGCGCCGGGACAGGGACTTCTTGTTCATTATGCTTGCCTTAACAGGGAAAAAGGCGTGTCGCTCGAGGACAATGCGAGAGCAATGGAAGAACTGAAGCTTCACGTCTGCCACGAGTTTACGGTGGAAGATCTGAAATACCTGGCTCGCGGAGGCAGGATCTCAAAATCAACAGCGGTGCTCGGTACCATCATAAACATCAAGCCCGTCATGCATGTCGACAATGAGGGACATCTTGTGGCTGTCGGCAAGGTGAGAGGAAGAAAAGCTTCTCTTAACGCTCTTGTGGACAATATGGCATCTCACCTCAGCGAAGATTACCATAACGACATCGTGTTCATAGGACACGGTGACTGCATCGAAGACGCCGAATATGTACGTGACAAGGTAAAGGAACGCTTCGGCATCAACAATTTCCTGATAAATTACGTATGCCCGACCATCGGAGCACATTCCGGTCCGGGAACGCTCGCGCTCTTTTATCTCGGAAGAGAAAGATAAAACATAAAACAAGCCGCAGGGTTTTACAGCCTTGCGGCTAATTTATTATAAAAATCTTAAATGATGTCCGGTACGGTTTACAGGTTTTTTTTCATAGTGTAAAATAAAAAAAGTCGGCAATTCTTGTTTCTCGCACACACTACAGGAGGTAGCAACTTTATGGGAACCAAAAGGAACACTATCGCCGGATCATTAAACGGATTTTCAGGCTTTACGATCAGGACATTCCTTGTGAATGCGATCCTGATGCTCGCGTTTCTTGGCGTGATCGCCGTCAATTTTCTGAATTTCTATAATGTCCAGTTTGTAACCGAAAAATACCAGATGGAGATCAGAAAGGATGTCCAGACAATCAACAAGAGGCTTTTGTTTGCTCTTGCTTCAGACGATGCTGAAGTCACCGCAAAGCAGAAGGCCGATCTGGAGACCCGCTTTGTAAAGATCAGCGGGTACTTTGGCACGATCTCAAAGAACCTTAAAAATGAAGAACTCGGAAACCGCCTCAACAAAAACTGGAACGCTTTCCGTGACGCATCGTTTGCAATGCTCAAGCAGATAGATGCAGGAGACACCGAAGGAGCGCTCGAGTATTTCAATTCCACCTTGAACGATGTTTCGGAGACGCTTGCAGATTCGCTCGACGAAACGGGAAATCTCGCTGAAGAAGAGGCTCACAAGAAATACATAACCATCATGGTCATCATGAGCGTTTCCATACTCGTGCTCGTGATAGCGCTCGCAGCGATCATCATAATCAACAAAAAGAAGAGCGCGGATCTGATAAAAGAGATCGAAGACGATCTTCAGGTGCTGATCGATGCAACCAGAGAGATCGCTGCGGGAAATGTGCATGTAAACATTGACTACCACGAAGACAACGAGATAGGAAAGGTAGCGGACCAGCTTCGTGAGGCCGTTGATTCACTGGTCGGCTACATCGATGAGATCAGCGATGTCATGTCCACGATGGCAAAAGGACGCTTCAACATCAGATTCAATCGCAAGTTCGCGGGCGATTTCAAGGCTATCCAGACAGCGATAGACAGCTTCACGATCGGTATTTCCGAATCCATGAAAGAGATCATGCAGGTTTCAAGAATGGTTTCCGAAGGCGCGTCACAGCTTGCGGATGCAGGCCAGAACCTTGCGGATACGGTTACCGGGCAGGCAAACATCATTGAAGAACTTTCGGTAACGGTGAACAAGATCACTTCAGAGATAGGAAACAATGCCGTTTCCGCCGAGTCCATCGCAAAAGACGCAAATATCGTTGCGGACAATATCGTTAAGGGCAACCAGAAGATGCAGGATGTTGTGCTCGCCATGAATGCGATATCCGAGTCTTCAAAAGAGATATCAAAGATACTGGATACCATAAATTCCATTGCAAACCAGACAAACCTGCTTTCACTCAATGCGAGCATTGAAGCGGCGCGCGCGGGAGAAGCCGGAAAAGGCTTCGCTGTGGTCGCCACAGAAGTATCAAACCTTGCCGGGCAGACCGGTGAAGCGGCGCAGAATACCGCTCAGCTTATCGGCACTTCGCTGAGTAACGTGGAAGCCGGTATCAATGTTGCGGGACTTACCGCGAAAGAACTTGAGAACATGGTATCACAGGTACAGGATATCGCCGACAAGGTACGCTCCATTGCCGAAGATTCGACCGTTCAGGCTTCGGCCGTAAAAGAAATGTCGGGCAACATAGGTCAGATCGCAGATGCCGGTCAGAACAATGCTGCCACTTCGGAAGAATCACTTGCACTAAGTAACGAGATGAGCGAGCACGCAAAATATCTGAAGGAACTTGTGGACAAATTTGAACTGAGAAAGTGAACATGATCACGGCCTCCTCTTTTACGGGGAGGCCTTTTTTTGTCCGCACTTCGGATTAATAATTGGAGAGTAGTGTGTCAAATCTGACAAGACTTGAAGAACGCGGTGGTGTACAATAGATATGCAAAGGAAACAAAGACCTGTGCGGAAGGAGTTTTATCACATGAAAAGAAAGATCCTGTATATGACATTGTTCATAATGCTTCTGGTGCAGTGCGTGTGCTGCGGCAAAAATAACGAAACAAAGGAGACGGCACAGGCTGCCAATGTGCCTTCTGAGGCTGTGACGCCCACAGAAACGCCTGTCCCCACAAAAGCCGATCCCACATCGACACCGACACCTACCGAAGCCCCGAAGGAGGAGGAAAAAGTGCCCGCAGCGATTTCAACCATGATCCCCAGACAGTACACCGAGATGCAGATAAAGGACGGCGGTAAAGTCGAGAGATTTGAATACGGTACAAAGGATTATTTCGGAGACGGCGCCGATATCACAAAAAGAGCCTATATCTATCTGCCGAAGGACTATGATCCCGAAAAACAGTACAATGTGCTGATCCTCTGCCACGGCATAGGCGGCAGCGAAAACGAATGGGGAATGGGCGGCCTTTCTTCAAAGGTCAAGGCGATAATGGACAATCTGGTCTTAAATGACGAAGCGGAGCCTTTTCTGGTAGTAACGCCAAACGGCCGCTCATCAAAGGATTTTGCAAATACAAGCTCCGACTACGGTTCATTTTACCTGTTCGGTCAGGAACTCAGGAATGACCTTATCCCATATATCAACGAGCACTACGCGACTTACGGAAAGAATGCGGAAAGCTTTGAGGAAGTGCGCGATCACTATGCAATGGCAGGGCTTTCAATGGGAGGCATGCAGACCATAAATATAGGAATGTGTGAGTGCCTCGACATGTTCAGCTGGTTCGGCGCGTTTTCCGCAGCGCCCACATCCTATGCGGCTGCCACGGTCAAGGAAAAGATAGAGGCAGAAGGAGATTACACCATCAACTTCTTTTACAATATCTGCGGACAGCAGGATGGCGTCGCGCTCTCGAGCCACACCGCGGCTGCAAAGAACCTGGCCCTGCTCAGCGACCGGTTTACCGACGGTGAGAACTATATGTGGATGACATGCCCCGGTGGACACGATTTCAACATATGGTACCTCGGGTTTTACAATTTTGCCCAGATAGTTTTCAGAGGACCTAAAGAATAAGTTTAGTGAAACTTTAGGAAGAATAATTCGGTATTAAGAAATGGCCTAATCGATTGACGGGCGTTCCTTTTGAGGTTATCATTCACTTACTGTTTGAGAAAAACACGTAAGCATAAAGAGCAGGAGGATACCCTATGAAAGGCAATTTCTTTACACGAAGTCTTTTTGTAAAAGTCAGCTGCATAGTCGCGGCTGTTGCACTGATCGGTGTTGCCATAGAAGCCGGAGTTTCCGCGGCAAGGATAATGGATATAATGGAGGGCGCTGCGGTGGGCACACTTACCGATGCTGTCGACTCCAAGGCTGAGACCATCAAGGAATATGTGGACCAGCAGTACAGGATCCTTGACGATTATGTCGTAAACAGCGACATGGCACAGCTGATCGACGATCCCGAAAATACCGAAGTCCAGGCTCGCGCCGAGGATTTCACATTGAAGATGTCAGCCACCATCAAGAACCTGGACAGCCTTTTGTTCACTGACTATCCCGGAACTGCACGTACACACAACGTGCCCGATCTTGTAGGATACCAGAACGATGCGGACACCGTTGCGATGATCCAGGGCGTATATTTCATGGATCCTCCCAACCCTCAGTATATGATGGCATCCATTGCGTCTCCCGCTACAGGCAACGTAACACTGCTCTTCTGCAAATCCTTATATAAGACAAACAACGATCCTGCAGGATATGTTGCGCTCGGACTTACTGCACAGAAGATAAACGATCTTCTTGGAAGCATCAAGCTCGGCGGAAATCAGGAAGTCCAGCTCCTCGCCACTTCGCAGGGCAGCGCCACCGTTATCTATGATACGGATCTTTCGCTTGTTACCACTACACTTGAATCCGGTCCCATGTTTGATGTTGCATCAAATATCGGAGTTGAGGGCGTTACGGTTCCCGAGACGGATGTTGTGAGCTATGTGAGCGCACGCACCGGGCAGAAGATGCTCGGCTACTACAGATATATGCCTGAGTACGGATGGCTCATCTTTGCGGCATCGGATGAAGCAACCCTCTACAAGGAAGCAAAGTCCGCGGCAACACAGATCATCGTTATCGCTGCGATCGTACTTGCATTTATAGTGGTTTCCCTCACTCTGATCATAAAGAAGCTCCTCAATCCTCTCACAAACGTCCAGGGCGCTCTTACCGAAGTTGCGGGTTACAATCTGAATGTCGGTAACAGACTGGAAAAATACAAAAAGAAAGACGACGAGATCGGAAAACTGGCAAATGCCACATCCGACGTTGTGGACATGCTGAAATCCGCAGTCGGCGTTTTGAGAAACAGCTCCGACTCGCTGAACTCCAGCTCCGCAGAACTTGACGAGACATCCAGAAGACTTGTCAACGTTGTGAACGAAAACTCGAGCATCACTCAGAACTTCTCGTCAGGTATCGACCGTACCACGAGCTCCGTAAGAATGGTAGAGGACGAGATAAACAAGATCGTTACGCTTGTTGAGAATGTAGGAAACAAGGTAAGACAGGGCGAGAACGATTCCGAAGCGCTCATCGGCAATGCAAAGCTCATGAACGACAAGGTGAACGAGAATATCGAAGCAAATGCCAAGACTATGGATGAGACCCTTGTTTCGATGCAGCAGGCTATGGAAAGCCTTGAAGCCGTAAAGAAGATCAACGAGCTGGCAGATGCCATCATGAGCATCACGTCCCAGACAAACCTTCTTTCACTGAACGCTTCCATCGAGGCAGCCCGTGCGGGTGAAGCAGGGCGCGGATTTGCGGTAGTTGCTTCCGAGATCGGACAGCTTGCCGAGCAGTCAAAGGAAACCGCGATGAACATCCAGAAGATCGTTCAGGAAAGCAACGATGCGGTCGACAATGTTAAGGCACAGGTGGACAAGCTCACAGGCTATGTGAGAAATGATGTTACCCAGACCTATCAGGGCTTTGCCGAGCAGAGCAGCGAGTATGGCGAAGGCATTGGAAATATCCGTAACACCGTTGACGAGATCGGCGATGCGATGAAGGCTCTCGGCGATTCCGTGAACCAGATCGCAAAGGAGATCACAGCTGTTACGGCGGCTTCCGAAGAAAACAGCAATGGCGTAAACGACATAATCACAAAGAACGATGAGACCAACAGGATCACGGGAGACATCGAGAAACTTGCGGGCACCAGCCGTGCAAACGCAGATGATCTTGAGGCTGTTGTAAACAAGTTCAAACTGTGATAAAATCGGTCTGACGACCGGATAATACAGCAAACGGCGTCCACGGGTATCCCGGCGGACGCCGGTTTTTTACTTACACACAGACATCACGGGAGGTACTTAAATGAACGTAGGGATCATGGGCGCGGGCTCTATAGCCTGCACGGTTTCAAGGACACTCGGAAAAATGAAAGAGGTGACCTGCTATGCAGTCGCTTCGAGAGACAAGAGCAAAGCGGAAGCCTTTGCCCGGGAACACGGCTTTTCAAAGGCTTACGGAAGCTATGAAGAAATGCTCTGCGATCCGGAGGTGGAGCTTGTCTATATCGCTACGCCTCATTCACACCATTTTGAGCATATGAAGCTCTGCGTGGAGCATGGGAAAGCGGTGCTCTGTGAAAAAGCTTTCTGTGAGACGGCGGAACAGGCCCGTGAGATCATGAAGCTTGCAAACGAAAAGAAAGTGTACGTCGCGGAAGCGATCTGGCCCAGATATATGCCTTCAAGAAAACTCATCGATGACGCTCTTGAGAGCGGGATCATCGGAAATGTATACACCCTGACCGCAAACCTTTCTTATCCCATCTCAAAAGTTGAAAGGATCATAAGACCTGAACTTGCGGGCGGCGCACTTCTGGACATCGGAGTATACGGCATCAATTTCATGCTGATGCATTTCGGTGAGGACATCGAGCGCATCGAGTCTTCTGTGAGATTCACCGACACGGGAGTCGACAGCGACGAATCCATCACCGTGTTTTACCGCGACGGGCGGATGGCTGTGCTGACACACAGTATCTACCCGAGATCCGACCGCAAGGGCATCTTCCACGGGGACAAAGGCTACATGGTGGTCGAGAACATCAACAATCCCTCTGACATCAATATTTATGACAATTCGGACACGCTGATAAAGCATATCTTTGTTCCGAAGCAGATAAGCGGCTATGAATATGAGTTCATCGAAAGCGCGGAATGCATCAAGAAAGGGCTTACCGAAAGCGTTTCTATGCCTCTTTCGGAATCCGTAAAAATGATGGAAATCATGGATACAGTGAGAAAGAGCTGGAAAAAATAAAAACCCTGTTGACAAAGGGAAAAAACAGTGGTATAAATATATGGCTTGCGAGAAATCGCAAAAGAAGCAGAGTATCCGCTCTCACCTTAAGCAATCGTGCGAAAAGGTTCAAACTTGCATCATATACAGATTTACTGTGTACATATAATGCATTTTCCGGATGGTCTGCTTCCTCAGACCATCTTTTTATTGTTCATGAGTAAGATTTCCCGACAGGGAAACGTATCCGGATTGGAGGTACAAAACAATTAGCGACTTACAGGTACAGATCAACGAGCAGATCAGAGACAAAGAAGTCCGCGTCATAGGCGAAGACAACGAGCAGCTTGGCATCATGCCCATCAAGGACGCGCTTGCCTATGCCGAGGAGCACGGCGCAGACCTCATCAAGATTGCACCCACGGCGAAGCCGCCTGTTTGCAAAGTGATGGATTTTGGAAAATACCGTTACGAGCAGACCAGGAGAGAAAAAGACGCCAAGAAGAAGCAGAAGGTCACTGAGGTCAAGGAGATCCGTCTGTCGCCCAATATTGACGATAACGATCTGAATACGAAAGCGGCTCAGGCTGCAAAGTTCATCTCAAAAGGCGACAGAGTGAAGGTTTCGCTCCGTTTCCGCGGAAGAGAGATGGCTCATATGAACAACGGCAAAGAGATACTCGATGCATTCTACGACAAGGTATCGGATGTTGCCCAGGTTGAAAAGCCCGCAAAGATGGAAGGAAGAAGCATGATAATGTTTCTTTGCAAGAAAACAAACCAATGATCGGATCAGGAGGAAATTAATATGCCGAAGTTGAAGACAAACAGAGCTGCCAACAAGAGATTTTCCATGACAGGTACCGGAAAGCTTAAGAGAAATAAGGCAGGCAAGCAGCACATACTCACCAAGAAGTCCAGAAAGACGAAGAGAGATCTTCGTAAGGCTACCACAGTAGACAGCGCAAACTTCAAGGGCACAAAGAAGATGCTGCCTTATGCTTAATCACTTAATGTAATCTGATATCGAACGGAGGAAATAAAAATGGCAAGAATAAAGGGCGGCATGAACGCCAAGCAGAAGCACAATAAGGTTTTAAAGCTCGCTAAGGGCTACAGAGGAGCCCGCAGCAAGCAGTACAGAATAGCTAAGCAGTCCGTTATGAGAGCTCTTACTTCCGCTTATGCAGGAAGAAAGCAGAAGAAGCGTCAGTTCAGAACACTCTGGATCGCACGTATCAATGCAGCTGCAAGACTTAACGATGTATCTTACAGCAGATTCATGAGCGGATTAAAGAATGCAGGTATCACGATCAACAGAAAGATCCTCGCTGAGCTCGCAGTAAACGATCCCGACGGTTTCAAGGCTCTTGCTGATACCGCAAAGGACAATCTTAAATAATCATTTGATCGATAAGACCGGGAGACAATATCGTTTCCCGGTCTTTCAAAAATATGCCGGCGGAGTGAAAATGAAAAAACGACTATTCATCGCTTTACTTTTGTTTTCTTTGTGCCTTTCCGGATGCACCGCCTCGTTTCAGGATGTGACTCCGACTCCTGCGGCGACTGAGGTTCCACACACTGCAACGCCTGCGGTGCCAGTATCTGCGGATCCTGTTGTGACAGATGTTCCCGCTGAAACACCGACCCCGGAGCCTGCAGTTACACCCGTATCGGAGCCTGCCGCAACACCGGCCTCCGAGCCGACTGCGACGTCTGTACCTGAGCCGACTGTGACATCCGTACCTGAACCAACGGCCACACCCGTCCCGACCGAAACATCACCCATACAGAGGGCAGATGCAGTCTATCTCGGCGTTGTGGGTCACGGAAGCGACAAAGTGAACAAGGACAATATTGAGGATTTCCGGTACAGATTTGAGATAAACAAAGAGGAAAAGACCTTTTCAATAAAAGGGACGACACCGCGTACGGGAGAGGGATACGATCTTCCCGTACAAAATGCCCTGAAAGAAGGTTATCTTTTTGAGATAGAGTATCTTGAAAGTGAGATTATTTCCGTAACGGAGAAAGAGCCCATGGACAGCTTTTCATATGTCCCGCCGGTTTCAGGCACACCGGGAACAAAGACCGTAAAAAACTTCCTTTCCACAGCCTTTATGCCTGTCGGCACCACACTCTATATCTACGGAGGAGGCTGGGACTGGGAGGACGAAGGAAGCTCCGTTTCGTGCCGAACACTCGGCATTTCCCGCGACTGGGTGAAGTTTTTTACTGAAAACGACGGCGGATTCACCTACAGGAGCTTTTACCCTTACGGCGGATACAACGAATACTGGTACGCAGGCCTCGACTGCTCCGGGTACGTGGGGTGGTGTCTGTACAATACATTTGAGACCGAAAACGGAAAAGAAGGCTTTGTCGGAAGCTCCACAGGCTTTGCAAAACGCCTTTCCGAAAAAGGCTTCGGTAGTTTTTCACAAAAAATATCCGTGCCGGACGGAAAGAACAAAAAAGCATCCGTAAAGCCTGGAGACATAATGAGCATAAACGGCCATGTGTGGATATCTCTCGGGAGCTGTGACGACGGCAGCGTTCTGATCCTTCACTCGTCTCCGACAAGCAGCAGGGAAGGATTTCCCGGCGGCGGCGTGCAGCTTTCCGCTATCGGTACCGACCTTACATGCGAAGCATATATGCTTGCCGACAGGATCATGAAGACATATTATCCTTCATGGTATGAAAGGTATCCCGTTTCCCTTATGAGCGCGGATACATATTTCAGGTTTACGGGTGACACCGCAGGGCTTTTCTCGTGGGACGTAAGCGCGGCATCGGGACTTTCCGATCCTGAAGGTATCACTTTGATGAAACCGGAAAATGTGATAAAATTGATATTCAATGAATAAAGTTACTTGGGAGGGTGTATGGATCTGGATTTTCTTTATCTTTTGCAGGAGGCACGAAATCCTGTGATGAATGCGATAATGAACGCGTTCAGCTTTTTTGCGAGCGAGTATGCGGTACTCATCATAATCTGTCTGTTTTACTGGTGCTACGAAAAAAGGCTTGCATACAAGATATGCCTCACGTTTCTGTTTTCCGCGACCGCGGTGCATGGATTAAAGATAATCTTAAAGATCCCGCGCCCGTTCGTGAGAGACCCCGAAAGGCTTTTTGTCGATAAGGTGGCAAAAGGCGACGCAACAGGATATTCTTTCCCCAGCGGACACACAAATTCCGCAACGTCCCTATATGCACCCATTGCGCTCCATACAAAGAAAAAGTGGCTTTCCGCGCTTATGTATATACTTATAGCGCTCGTCATGTTTTCGAGGATGTATCTGGGCTGCCACACGCCTCAGGACGTTATAGTTTCTTTTGTGATAAGCTTCGCCGTCGCGATAGCAATAGACAGGCTTTTGGAAAAGACGGAGCTTGACGACAAAAAATGCCTGTATCTGGCACTTGTCGGACTTGCGATAACCGTTGCGGTGCTTGTCTATGCGTTTATCACAAAGACACCCGAAAACCTTCCGAACATCCTTGACGTGTTCAAGATGGGCGGTCTTGTGATCGGATTCACGGTAGGCTGGTTCATCGAGGCGACACGCATAAAATACGACAGCAGCAAGGACAGAAGGATACTTACCGTGATCCTAAAGATGCTTGCGGGAGCGGCGGTGGCTCTGGTCCTCCAGCAGGGCTTAAAGATACTGTTCTCACACATCCTGAACGCCGATCCGCTCGACGAGATCATGATCCCCGTTCACATCGTGAGATACCTTCTTGTGGGCCTCTGGGTTCCTGCAGGATACCCGGCGATCCTTAAAAAACTCGGTAAATAACCGCACACTCATCACCTCCAGGGAAGGAGTGGATCTATGTATTGCTACAAGATAGGAGAAAGAATAGAAGAGGTGACACTGTCTTCATTTAAGGGAAACGATTTTCAGTTTGCCGCAGTCGTCACACCGACAGAGTGGAACGAAAAAAAGCCCGAGTTCGACATGGGAATAGAAATGGAGATAGGACTTGACCAGATCCTCGGCACAAGTGTCGAAGTGAACTACGATTCACTCACCGGGAGCTTTTACATACCTGACAGAGCAAACATCACAGAGAGAGCGTTCCGCTTTGCATTTGCTCTTGATGAAAAAGGAATAGTGTTCATAGATGACGGCGACACGGCGAGGGATATAATCAACCGCATAATGAAGTCAAAAAAATTCCCGCGTCCGAGCCTTGAGCGTTTTATGTATGATTTCCTCGAGCAGATCATCCTCAAGGACCAGAAGCTTCTTGAGGGGTACGATCACACGCTTGACGAGATAGAAGAGCAGATACTTGACGGCTCGGGGAGCGATGCGCTGATAAGAATCAGCGACGTGAGGAACGATCTCAGGGATCTGCGGTTCCACTATTCACAGCTGATCGATCTCTGCCAGGAACTTGAAGAAAACGAGAACGGCTTCTTTAAAGAGGACAACGAGCGCTATTTCCACCTGGTGGGACATCGTGTAGAAAACCTGTATACGATGGTCGGGTCCCTCATGGACCACTGCGTGCAGCTGAGAGACTACCAGCAGTCTATCACCGACATAAAACAGAACAAGACCATAGCGCTCCTTACCATCGTCTCCACGATATTTATGCCTCTCACGCTCATCGTAGGGTGGTACGGCATGAATTTCAGATATATGCCCGAGCTTGAATCAAAATGGGGCTATCCCGGCGTTTTCATCGGGAGCGTTCTGGTAGTGGTGCTGTGCCTCATCTATTTCAAAAAAAAGAAGTGGCTGTGACGAGTTTATTAATCAGTTGTTTATAAATATTTTCTTGAAGCATGACCGCCATTAAAATAAAATATGGTGAGATATCTGTCGAGTCTGACAGATTTTGTTTGGCATACAAAAATAATGGTGGCAGCATGGAGAGAACCTTTACCGCGCCCGGCGCGCACATTCTTCTGGTGGATGACAACGAGATAAATCTCAATGTCGGACTTGCACTGCTTGAAGATTTCAAAATGAATATCGATACCGCGGAAAACGGTAAAGATGCGGTGGAAAAGGCTCTTGAAGCTACGTACGATCTGGTGTTCATGGATCACATGATGCCGGTAATGGACGGAGTCGAGGCGGTGAAGGAATTGAGACGCCGAGGCGGATGGCTTTCCGAGATGCCTGTGATCGCGCTTACCGCAAATTCTCCGGAAGATGAGGGTGATCTTTACAGCAAAGCCGGTTTTACCGCTTTCATGGAAAAGCCGATCGACCCCGTTGAAGCGGGAAAAATGCTCCGCCGTTATCTTCCTCAGGATATGATCTGCGAAGAAGAAACGGAAGGAACGGAAAGCGAAACGTCCGAATGCGATCTCCCGGTGATCGAAGGCATAGACTCCGAAGCGGGGCTTAAGGCCACAGGAACGTATGAGATGTATCTTCGCTCGCTCGGTGATTTTTACAAGCAGATCGACATAAAGAGCACAAAGATAGAAAAGTGCCTTGCCGACGAGATGATCCGTGATTACACGGTGGAAGTGCATGCGCTTAAGAGCACATCAAGGATGCTCGGAGCGCTCGAACTGTCCGAGGAATTCAAAAACCTTGAAGATCTCGGCGACAAAGAAGCTCTTGATGAGCTCAACCGCCTCACACCCGGAGTGCTGAGGCATTATCGTGATTTCAAAGAAAGACTTAAGCCCTACGGCAGCATGAATGACGAAAACAAAAAGCCCGTGGGAACTGACGAGATGATCGCGAGGCTCCTTGAGATCAGGGACGCTATGGAAAACTTTGATCTGGACGGTGCAGACAATGCAATGAAGGAGCTCAATACATACAAGGTCCCCGAAAACATAAGGGACAAAGTGGAACGGATGGACGCTCTTGTTGCCGATGTGGCAATGGAGGACAGTATACGACTCGCTGCTGAGATCATCAGTGCATTAGGAGGAAACGAGTGAACAAACTTGTACTTATAAGAGACAAACAGGGATATCTCACGACCTCCTTTGTGGACCATTTACGTAACTCCGATTTTGATGTTGCCGAAGTGGAAGCAAAGGTTGACGCCGCCAACAATCTCATGGAAGAGGTCGACGGCATCGTGGTGTATATCGATGAGGCGATGGCGCAGAACCAGGAACTCATGATCTTTGTGAAGGACAAGATCGTGGAAAAGGATATTCCTCTGTTCCTGATCGAAGGCGACAAAGATCTTGTTGCGGCCAAGAAATACTTCCCGGAAGGGATAATCACATATTTCTTTTCACGCCCCATGGATGTAAAGAACTGCGTTGAGATCATCATCAAGTATTACGAGAAATACGCTTCAAGGAGCAAGAAGAGGATCCTTGTGGTGGACGATTCCGGCACCATGCTCCGTAACGTAAAGGGCTGGCTCGGAGAGAAATATCACGTGACTCTCGCAAACTCCGGAACGATGGCCATAAAGTACATGAGCCTTGAGCGTCCCGACCTTGTCCTTCTTGACTACGAAATGCCGATCATCTCAGGAAAGCAGGTGCTCGAGATGATCCGTTCCGAGGAAGATTTTGCGACCATTCCCGTAATGTTCCTCACCGCAAAGAGCGACGCAAAGAGCGTTCTGGACGTAAAGAGCCTCAATCCCCAGGGGTACCTGTTAAAGACCATGGGACCGAAGGAGATCGTGAAGGCTGTTGATGAATTCCTGGCAAACATCGAGATACAGAACAGACAGAAAAAACTGAAATTGTGATGCGATAGGCAGGGAAAAAATATGATCAAAAAAATCATACATATCTGCTTGGGTACGCTGGTCCTCGCCGCAGGCGCGTGGATCACGATACCTGCCAAAGGCGACATCCCGATCACACTGCAGACATTTGCGATGCTGATCCTTTTGAGGTGCATGATGCCGCTCGAATGCTTTGGAAGTGTGGCAGTCTATATCATACTGGGGCTTTTTGGAGTCCCGGTATTTTCGCGTTTTACGGGAGGAATGCAGGTGCTCATGGGGCCCACGGGAGGTTACATCCTGGGCTTTCTTTTGATGATCCCTGTGTTCAGCCTCATAGGCGGTTTATGGATCAAACCTAAGCATGAGGAGTTTGAAGATCTATCAAGGGTCTTTAACATATTGACGATAGGTATCAGGATCTTTCTGGGGATGCTGCTTGCCGTCTGTGTGTGCTATCTTGCGGGCACCATATGGTACGCAAAGGTATATGTTAACGGAGACGGAGCGCTGACCTTAAGAGAAGCCGCAAAATACACCGTAAGACCTTTCATCATCCCCGAGATAATAAAACTTATAGCCGGATACTTTGTCTCCAGGTTCTTGTATTTCTGGGGAAATGCGATAAAATATGCTTTTGACAGAGAAGAATGAGACAGAAGCGATATGAGGGAGGAAGCATATGGGAGATCTTAAGCTTACCGTTACAGGTAAAAAGGGCGTTGATATCAATAAAGGCAATATCGGCCTTTTCTTTGAGGACATAAACTATGCTGCGGACGGCGGGCTTTATGCCGAGATGATCGAAAACCGTTCGTTTGAGTTTTTTAAGACCACGGGCGTTAACGACGCATATTCAAACGAGCTTGACGGCCTCTACGGGTGGTATAAATACCCTGAGAACAATCCTTTTACCGCGATGGAACTGAGGACCGACGATCCCTTAAGCCCTGTGAACAGGCATTACCTTCACATACGCACAAGACGTGAACGCATGGGCTTTACAAACAAGTCATACGACGGACTTGCGCTTAAGAAAAATGAAAAATACAATGTCACGCTCTATATGAATGTTGACAGATATGACGGCATCATGTCTTTCCGCATAGAAAAGGACGGGGATGTGCTGTTCTTTTATGATGTGGACTGCAGTAACGAAGAAAAAGGCTGGAATGAGATCGCGTTCTGCTTTGAAGCGCCTGCGGACGTAAAGAACGCACGGCTTTTGGTGCTCCTTGACAGACCGGGCGAAGCGGATTTCGATTTTATCTCCGTAATGCCTGCATCCGCAGTGTACGGGATATTCCGCAAGGATCTCGCGGATATGTTAAAAGACCTTAAGCCCGGCTTTTTAAGATTCCCGGGCGGCTGCGTCATCGAGGGAAACAATCTGGAAAACAGATATCAGTGGAAGCTGTCGGTAGGCGACGTGCGCGACAGAAAAGCAAACTGGAACCGCTGGGCCGTACACAACAACGGACGCGAGAACAATTTTACGAGTAAGTTTTCACATTACAATCAGACGCTTGGAATGGGCTATTTTGAATATTTTCTTCTTTGCGAATATATAGGAGCAAAGGCGCTCCCGGTGGTGAACGTGGGTCTTGCGTGCCAGTACCAGTCGACAGAGCTTGTGGAGACATCGGATCCGGCATTTAAGGAATTCATTCAGGATGCGATAGATCTCATTGAATTTGCAAACGGTGAAGCTTCCACAAAATGGGGCAGCGTCCGCGCAGAGATGGGGCATCCCGAGCCGTTCGGACTTGAGCTCCTCGGCATCGGAAACGAACAGTGGGAGACGGAAAAAGTGGACTTTTTCAAGCGTTATACCATGTTTGAAAAGGCTATCCACAAAAAATATCCCGCGATCAGACTCATCGGCTCCGCGGGTCCCGATGTCCGCACACCGCGCTACGAAGCGGCGTGGGATTTTTACAGAAAAGCCGCAAAGAAAAATCCCGATTTCACTTATGCCATAGACGAGCACTATTATATGGCTCCCGAGTGGTTCCTTGAGAATACCCATTTCTATGATGAATATCCGAGAGACGTGAAGGTGTTTTCCGGCGAATATGCGGCTCATCCAAAGCGCACCGGAAGCGAAAAGAGCGGGAACACATTACAGGGCGCGATCGCGGAAGCGGCCTTCCTCACAGGCGTCGAGAGAAATTCCGATGTTGTCGTTATGGCAAGCTATGCGCCGCTTTTTGCGCGCATCGGTTACACACAGTGGGCACCGGATCTTATATGGTTTGACGATGCCGAAAGCTACGGCTCGCCCAGCTACCACGTGCAGCGCATGTATTCTCTGAACACGGGAGATA
>JAEENL010000094.1 GCA_016283775.1 Lachnospiraceae bacterium
TGGCTGTGTATGTGGGCGGCAAGATGAGCGAAAGCACGATCGCGATAAGATATCCGGGCCCTATCACCCACATTATGTCAAGCCCTGTGAGTACGCGGAGCATCGCAAGTCCCATGGCGCATGAAACGGCAATGGAAAGCGTATATCCCATGGTCTTTTCACTTATCGCGCCGGCGCTCAGTTCCTCAACCTGCTTGTTGAGCACATGCACGGCAGGTTCCGCGTTTATTATGAACCAGCCCATGAGCATGGCGAGCGGGATAAGGAGCCATTTCAGCTCATGTGACACAAGCGCGGTGCCGAGCGCATATCCGAGCGGGGAAAAACCTACATTCACGCCCGTGAGGAAAAGCACAAGTCCGACATAGGTATATATCACTCCGACAAGTATCCTGTCAAACTGATTTCTGTTAAGTTTCAGCGAGACCATCTGGAAAATGATGAAAAACAAAAAGATCGGAAGGAGCGCCAGTGCCACGTCCTTAAGATAGGTCGGGAATTCAAGAAGATAACCGAGCCCCAGAGACACTGTGTCGTCAAAAGACGGAATGATGACCGACTGTGAAACGTCGGAAGAACCGTTATAGATAAAGCCCAAAAGAAGAACGGCAAGGACCGGCCCTATGGAGCAGAGCGCAACAAGGCCGAAACTGTCGGATTTTGCGTTTTCATCGCTTCGTATGGATGAAACGCCCACACCGAGCGCAATGATGAAGGGAACTGTCATGGGACCGGTGGTGACGCCTCCGGCATCAAACGATACCGCGAGGAAATCCCTGTCCGAAAGGAACGCCATTATGAAAACGAGGGCATAAAACGCTATCAGCACCCATTTAAGCTTAAATCCGAAAAAGATACGCAGCATGCTGATGACAAGGAAAAAGCCGACACCGAGAGACACCGTCACGATAAGCACGGCCATGTTTATGTTCGGCGTATTTCCCGCAAGCACCTGAAGATCCGGCTCTGCCATGGTTATCGCGATGCCGAGCACAAGGCTCAGACCCAGGATCAGCGGAAGGCTCTTGGTCTTTGTCATCCGCGCGCCGATGTGATTTCCTATCTTTGACATGGAGATATCCGCGCCGATCGTAAAAAGCCCCATCCCCACGACTATCATAAGAGCTCCGAGAAGGAACGACAGCATCAGTCCGCAGTTCATGGGCACCAGAAAGACGCACAGAAGAGCCACGACGGCCGTTATCGGAAGCACCGAGGCCAGTGCCTCTTTAAGCTTTTCGGTTAATAGCCTTCGATGAGTCATATTTCCTCCGGATACGAGCCTTCATTTCCAAACAGAGCAAGTTTACCATACTTGGAAAAAAATGTCACTAAAGAAACCTTTTTAATGCAGGGAGAAGATCTGTTGCGTCCTCATGCCCGAGATTGTAGGTCGAAAGAAGCTTTTGAGGATCATGCTCGATACGGGACGCCACAGGTTCCTCACTGGGTCTTATAACGAACACCTTTCCCTCTTTCTCAAGCTTTTCCACCACCGCAAGTTCATTGTTGTACATATCCTTGCGGCCTTCAAGAGCCTCTATGAACTTCGGGTAGTTTTTATACCTTATTTTCTCTATTGGGAGGAGCGGATCCTGCTTTTTCTCATACCCTGCGGGCCTTGTGAGCACCACTACGGCCTTTTCGCAGCCGAGGTCAAACGCCGCTTCGACGGGTATCGAGTCCGAAATGCCGCCGTCAAGAAGTCTGTCTCTCCCGATCTTTACGGTGTTTGAGACAACAGGCATCGAAGCCGAGGCGCGGACCCATTCCATGTCGCTCCTGTCCATCTTTTCAAGCTTTTTATATACAGGCTTTCCGGTCTTAAGATCTGTTGCGACCACATAAAACTCCGAAGGATTGCTACGATACTTTTCCGTATCAAACGCATCAAGACGCTCGGGGATCTTGTGATAGCAAAAATCGTAGCCGTAGATGTCGCCGCTCCTCAACAGCTCTCTGAAAGAGCAATAGCGCTTGTCGCGGCAGAATCTCAGGTTGTATCTCAGAGCCCTTCCGGGCTGTTCCGATTTTATGTTGCATCCGAAGCAGGCCCCCGCGGAGACTCCGATGGTCAGGTCAAACTTTATTCCGTTTTCAAGAAAAACATCGATCACTCCCGCGGTATATATCCCTCGCATCGCGCCGCCTTCGAGCACCAGACCGTTTTTTGCCATGTTTGTCACCTCGTATCAAAAAAGCACATCCTGTAATGCTTTGGATTTTACACTTTTAGGCGTTGAAGGTCAATTCACAATTTTTTTAGTTTTATTACACCGAACTTTAATTTGCTATTGTGTGACGATGGTCTTAAAATATCTGTACAACATTAACGTCCTTTGCATCTTAAGGGGCACACGAAACAAGAGAGGAATACAGGATGAAGACAGCAAAACAGAGACTAGTAACCATGATCATCATTGCAGCGGCCACGCTTTTCTTAATGATCATCGCGAGTGTAGGCTATTTCAGCGTACAGCTCATGAAGAACACGCAGAAAGATGAAGCGCTTTACTATGATCAGCTCTTCACCATCACTTCAGAGATACTGAATGCAGACCGAGATTTCTACCAGGCCATGTTCGCAGCAACGATGCATTACGACATAGCTCAGGGTATCGAAGGCATCCCGGCCGAGCAGGCGCAGGAGATCCTCGGCGATCAGTACGCTGATTTTGTTAATAATGTAAAACAGGTAAAAGAACGTACCGGTGACGCTATAGCTCAGGCTTCCAAGAACGATGTGCTCTACACCGGCACAAAGCTCGACGGAGACAGCAAAAACTTCAGGGACTATGCACAGCTTTTCCAGTCAGAGCTTGCCGCGTGGGAAAAAACATATGATCTTGCAAATCATTCAGGTGATTTCACAGCCTATATAGAGGCTTTCAACACCACAAGAGAAAGCCTTTCACAGATGAGTGACATCACCGAGCTGTGGGCAAAGAACGAATCCAAGCGCAACACGATCCAGATAAACAAGAGCATCGCGACCTCTGCCGCGATCTTCGGAGCACTCCTCATCGTTGTAGCTGTCATTGCGGTATTCATCGTAAGAATGATCTACACCAGCACCAAGTCGATGAGCGAATCCATAAAGAAAGTCGCTTCCGGTGACTTCGCTACTTCGATCGAAGCAGACAGTAAGCTCAAGGAATTCTACGACATCGAGTTACAGCTTGAGGAGATGAGAAACAGACTGCAGACCTCCCTCAAGGAAGTCATCGACTGCTCGGAGAATGTAAATTCCCTTGCGGACACCACAAAGGAAAAGGTCGAAGCTGCACAGGTATCTTCGAGCAACATCTCCACCGCTATGAACGAACTCGCTCAGGGCGCGACCGTAATGGCAGAAGACATCCAGACCACATCCCTTATCGCAGGCGATATGGGATCGAGCATCGATGTTGTTCAGGGTGCAGCAGAGAGCAATCTCACCAATGTAAACGCACTCTACAAGGAATCGCTTGAACTCCAGAAGCAGCTCAGCGATATCCGTGAAGCAGATATGAAGACCGACGAACGCGCAGGTCAGGTTGCCGAATCCGTCGGAAAGACCGCAGGCGTTGTATCCGAGATCAGCGCCGTAGCTGAAAACATCATCTCCATCGCAAGCCAGACAAACCTTCTTGCTCTCAACGCTTCCATCGAGGCAGCAAGAGCAGGTGAAGCAGGAAGAGGCTTCTCGGTAGTTGCGGAGAACATCAAGAACCTTGCCGAACAGTCCAACCAGCTTGCCGGCGAGATCACAGGAATGCTTGGCACCATCACTCAGTATTCGAACGAGAACAAAGAGCTCACCTCTTCGATCAAGGAAGCTACCGCAAACGAAGCAGCGGCTCTTGATACAATGACCCAGTCCTTCGATAAGATGCTTGAACTCCTCAAGGACACCGAGGAAGGCAACAAGCAGATCGCTTCTCTGGTAGAATCCATGTCGAACGGCAAGGAAAAGATCCTTTCCAGCATGGAGAGCCTTGCAAGCGTATCGGAAGAAAACGCCGCATCCACAGAGGAAACAAGCGCATCACTTATCCAGATGAACGAGCACATGACCAGTGTTTCGGAGGATGCAAAGGCACTCGGAGAGATCTCCGATCAGCTTAAGAAGAATGTTGCATACTTCTCTGTATAAAACCCCTCTCATTTACAAAAACATCCGGGAGTCAGTAAAGGCTCCCGGATGTTTTTTTCACGTATGTTATCTTCCCGTCGTAAGCGCTGATATGGCATAGAGCATTTCGGGGAGGAGCTGTTTTTTTCGGCTCATAACGTTCGGCATGTCGTATACCCTGTCCTCGATCTGTTTGTACGGCAGTAGTTTTTCCGCCTTGTACCCGGTCGTGAGGAGGACACTGTGCTCTTTCAAAACATTTGTTATCATGAGCACCGCCCATGTGAGGCCGTTCTTTTCACGCACCTGGGTGAGTTTTTCAAGGTATTCGGCTTTGTATTCGTCAAGGTCGTGAAGAGTCGTGACTTCGCACTGCCCTATTCCTATCATGACGCCTTTTTCCGCATATTTCTTGAAATCGGACAATATCGTCCTTTCGGGGTCTCTTTTTCCGAGACTTTCCACGTGGCTGAACATCCCGGTTCCGAAGCTTTCCACCTCGACCTCGCATATCTTCGCGAGGGCCTGTGCGGTCTCAATGTCAGTCGGAGTCGTCGTCGGGCTTTTTAATATCAGAGTGTCCGAAATAAGCCCGGTGAGCAGCACCTTGGCAGTATATCTGTCCGGCACCATGTTGTTTCTTAAAAACATGCGGTAAACTATCGTGCACGTGCTCCCCAGCGGCTCCGTATCGATAAAGATCGGGAGATTTGTCTTTGAAGCGTCAAGTCTGTGGTGGTCTACGATCTCCACGACATCCGCGCTTTCTATGCCCGAGATGGACTGTCTGGCTTCGTTGTGATCCACCATTATCACCTTGTAGGCGGGATGCGTGAGGAAGCATCTGCGGCTTACATAGCCCGAAAACTCATCACCCGAAAACACCGCAAGGCCTCGCTTTTTTGAGTTTGAGAGAGAAAGCTTGGCTTCCTCGAGCATATCGGTTTCCTGCACAGGCTCCTCGTTTTCCCGCAAAAGTTCTCCGAGTGTCGGTATCTCCGATATCTGCCCGTCCTCTCCGAGCTTGTGCATGAAATAGAGCGTAATGTCATCAACACTCAAAAGCCCTTTGTACCTGCCGTTCTCATAGATGGGAACAACGGAAGGCGTCGAATCCTTATAGGTCTTTGCAAGTGCCGTGAGCGGCTGTGATGTCTCAAGTTTTTCGCTTGGAGTGAGCATTACGTCCGACACCTTCGGATATACATTTGCAAGATAAGGCGGCGGAGTGATGTCAAGTGACGAAAGGATCGCCTTCACACTGTCGCTCAGGTGCCCGGGACGCACAGCCACATATTCGTTTTCCTTGTCGGTCATGTTTTTCAGAACAGCATATGCATATGCGCTGCAGATGCTGTCAAGATCGGGGTTTTTGTGACCTGTTATATAGATCTTCATGCTCCCTTCTCCTTTCGTGACGCAGTTCAGACATCCAATACAAGTTCCACAGGGCAATGGTCCGATCCGAACACTTCTGAATGGATCGAAGCGCCGCGCAGCTTATCGTCAAGACTTTTTGAAGTCATAAAATAGTCTATGCGCCACCCCGCGTTTCTCTCTCTTGCTTTGAAACGGTAGCTCCACCAGGAATAGCAATCTTTCTTGTCAGGATAGAAAAACCTGAAGGTGTCCGTGAATCCGTTTGCCAGCACCTGATCGAATTTGCTTCTTTCTTCGTCCGTAAAACCGGCATTGTGGTGGTTGCTTGAGGGATTTTTCAGATCTATCTCCTTGTGTGCGACGTTCAGGTCACCGCAGTAAACCACGGGCTTTTTTTCTTCAAGCTTTTTTACGTACTTCAGAAAATCGTCTTCCCAGGTCATGCGGTAGGGTATCCTCGACAGGTCATCCTTGGAATTCGGCACGTAGACCGTGATGAGGTAATGATCGAGATATTCAAGGGTTATCACCCTGCCTTCATGGTCGTGTTCTTCGATCCCAATGCCGTAGGAAACGCTTAAGGGCTCCTCTTTTGCAAAGACCGCGGTGCCTGAATAGCCCTTCTTTTCAGCATAATTCCAATACTGTTTATATCCCGGGAGATCAAGACTTATCTGGCCTTCCTGTAATTTCGTCTCCTGCAGGCAGAAAGCATCCGCATCCGCTTCGTGAAAAAAATCCATGAAGCCTTTTTCCATGCATGCTCTCAGTCCGTTAACATTCCAGGAAATATATTTTTTCATAAGTCTCCCTCCGGTACAGTTGTTTATTCTTCGCTCTGATATTCAAGGATATCTCCGGGCTGGCAGTTCAGTGTCTCGCAGATTGCCTCAAGCGTGGAGAACCTTATTGCGCTTATCTTCCCGGTCTTCATTTTGGAAAGGTTTACATTTGTAACACCGACCTTTTCCGACAATTCATTTAAGCTCATCTTTCTGTCCGCCATGACGCGGTCCAGTCTTAATACTATTTTTCCCATATACTCACGTCCTTTCTGATGAAACAAACGCATCACAGCGTTTCGTCAGACTCCTGCTGCAAAACAGCGCCATAGCTGAAAATATAAGCAAGAGCCAGGATTATGAGTACAACGGCGATCATGGTGATGTTTACGTCGAACTTGAGATCGAGCCTTGATGAAGTCACGATTCCTGCAATGGCGGACCTCATGATCCCCATGAATACCCAGGGGATAAGTGAAAATGCGAAGCGCTTAAGCCCTTTGATAACATCTTCCGAAAAAGGTGTTACACATGTCGCAAGGCTCTTAAAAAGCATTTCAAAGAAAGTCACCGAGACTATGGAAACTCCGAGATAGATGATACCCATGATAAGGATCACCGCGATCTGCTTTACATCTCCGGTCTTGGAAAATCCTGAAGCGCTGGCATTTATCACGCCTTCATCATCCACATTTACCGAAGTGTTCCCATATTCGATGCCGTTTACGACTATGTCCATGGTGACATGGTCATCGATGGCTTTTTGCATCTTATCGATCTCAGTCTGGGAAAACTTCTCTTCGCCTACCAGCTTTCTGACATCGACGGAAGCATTGATGCCTCCGTTTGCCTTGTATGTGATCGCTCCTTTCGGGATCATGAGGAGCGCGACTACGCCCACTATGCATCCCACAACTCCGACGATGAGGATTATCTTTGCGATGACCGCAACGATCCTTCCCACCTTACCCATAGTGTTGATCTTTGAAACAGCTACTTTCTTATCCATTTCTTTTCCTCCTGTTATATGAGCTTTGTTTGATAAATATTAATTATTTAATGTTTACCGATAAATTTATCTGAGCACATATTACCATGAGGTTTTATGTTTGTCAACACTTTTTTAATGTTTTTCGATAATTTTTTTATCAGGGACGTTTATCAGTTGGAGCCTCCGCCTGAAGATCCGGCTGCTGCGGCAGAACTCCTGTCGCGGATCATATGCTGCAGCGTCACAAG
>JAEENL010000095.1 GCA_016283775.1 Lachnospiraceae bacterium
GGGTGTCGTATCGGGAAGCGACAGATAGTCAACATTTTAGTCTCCCGTTTCCTTCTTGTAATCATTTACCGCCGCGCGAAGCGTCGGCTCAAGGTCGTGTCCCATCATCCCGTAGACCCAGAGGAGCAGCGATGTCGGGTTTTTCTGTCTAAGGAGCTTAAGGAAATCCACTGCGGCATTCTTTACCTTTTCAAGATCTTCAGGATTTTTGCAGCCATTCTCGTCAGATCTGCTCTTGCAGAAACCATAGCCCTCAACTTCCATTCCCGGCATCCTGAACGAGCATTCATCGTTTGTTCCGAGATTTATCACCACGGCATCGGGCACCCAGCTCGAAAAATCATACTCCTGCTGAGCTCCGAGCGCTTCATTTGCGGGGCCTGTCGCAAGCCCACAGACACGGGTATATATGCGCGGCATGTTGTGACTTCTGTTGTTGTCCCAGCCGGTGTAGACTCCCCATCCGCCCTGTGAGATCGCTCTGCAGTCGGCATCCATCATGCGTTCGATGAGGTTTTCATAGGTCCTGCTCGAACTCATGTACATGGCAAGCCACTCCGTGTCCTCACGCGCGCCGTAGCTTCCTTCTCCGGATGTGATGGAGTCCCCGATGAACTCAAACCTGTATTTTTTTTCCGAAACGGGAAGAAAATCGCCGTCAGTGCGGAGACCGGTCACAAGGAGCTTTATCTCGGGATTGTCGTTCATTGCCTGAAGCTCACGGTAAAACCTGACATTTTTCACTTTTCCCTTTTCCATGCTCCTGAAAAGGCAGATGCTGTTTTTCCCCGGGTAGAGCATCTGGCGAGACATGAGCGCGCGGTTCACTTCGCTTGCGACCCATATCTCATGAAAATCATATTCACATTCCAGATCCACCCAGAGCTCGCTCCCCGTGCAGTTCACCTCGATCCCGGAGTGAGTCCAGAACAACGGGAGCGGTGAAGCGTTTTCTGTCGTCCGCCCATGTATCTTTAAATTCGGTACTTCCTGAATATCATATGTTTTAAGCATTTTTTCCTCCGATCCGGTCATGCCTCGACATATCCCGCGAGTAGTCCGTAAGTGTTCTTTATCGCGTCGATATGCGTTCTTTCATATCCGTGACTCGCTCTCACGCCGGGGCCTATCGCAGCGTGCCTTATGTCAAAGCCCGCAACGAGCGCGGGATCGGCATCCGTGCCATAGTGAGGAGTAAAGATATCCGGAACATAGTCCGCCTTTACCTGCTTTGCGCATTCCTCAAGTTTCCTTGTAAGATCCGTGTTGTAAGGGAACCTGCTGTCCTTGCAGAATACGGATACTTTTCTTTCATCGCTTGTCTGCTCGGGGCCTATGCATGCGATGTCCACGGCAAGGAAATCACGTACATCCGCGGGGATGAACGAACCGCCGTGCCCTATCTCTTCGTAGAAGGAAATGTAGAAATAAAGCTTTCTTTTTGGCTTTACCTTTCCGTCTTTTATGTCATGCAACAGCTCAAGAAGCAGCGCCACAAGCGCTTTGTCATCGATGAAATGGGACTTGATATAGCCGTTTGAATATGTGAAGCGAGGCTCCATAGCGACAAAATCGCCCACTTCGATGCCGAGCGCTCTTACATCGTCCGCCGACTTTATTTCGGCATCCACCACAACAAATGAGTTTTTGTCAAAGTCAGCAACCTCTTTTTTCAGCTCGTCCTCGGTAACATGTACGGAAGCGTTCTTTCGCTGAACGGTGCCTGTATAGACCTTTCCTGAGCGTGTATGGATGCGCACGTTTTCACGTTCCGTATGATATGCATAAAGTCCTCCGACGTTGCATACCTTTATGGTCCCGTCTTCATTGATGTGACGCACCATCATGCCTATGGTATCGCCGTGAGCCGTGATAAGAAGCGGATCCCCGCCCTCTCCGGCTTCTGCGATGATGCCGCCTTTGTTGAGCGTGGTAGTCTTGAAACCCAGTTTTTTTATCTGTTTTACAAGGTACTCCTGCAGTTCCCTGTACTGCCCGGTCACGGAATCTATCGAGAGCTCCTTTTCCAACTCCAGAAGATACCTTTTTTCGTTGATCTTATGCATGTTCCCTCCGCCTTATCTGATCTTTTTGATCATGTAGTATTCGTTTAAAAGCGTTCCGTCTTTCAGTCTTATCGCTTCGGGCTTAACTCCTGCGATGCTGAATCCCATCTTTTCATAGAGCGCTCTCGCGCGGGAATTTCCTTCCACATATTCCAGTTCCATGTGGAGTATGTTTGGATTGCTCATCGCAATGTCGGTCATGACTTCAAACATCCTTGTCCCTATGCCGAGGTTCCAGAATTCTTTGAGGAGCGCTATCGCAACGCTTGCCCTGTGACCTGTCTTTATATTCTTTTTCCACGAGATGTCGCAGTTCCCGGCAAGTTTTCCGTCTACGATGCATACAAGCATCGCTTCACAATCGGAAGAGTTCTTTTTTTCAAAAAGCTCTTTTTCACCCTCTGCCGTATATTTCACGCATTCTTCGGGATAGCGCAGGATAAACTCGGTCTCGCCGGAGGAAACATAAAGATAATCCAGCATTCCCTGAATATCCTCATCCTGCGGGCTGCGGAGCACTGCTGTTCTTCCGTCTTTCAGTTTGAATTCTATAGGTTTTATCTGCATATCCTGTCCTTTCTGTATTTCACACGTATATGTTTTTAAGCATCTCGGCTGCGCGTTTTACATCTTTTTCGCTTATATCGGCGTTTTCATCATATCTTGCGGAAAGATACAACTGCCTTAGGCTTTCCGCAGACACCGCATCACTTAGAGCATCGGCTGCCTCCCCGTTGATCTCTTGGCTTGTCATATTCCCGGTGATCTTAACGCCATGCATCATGGTTTTTTTAAGGAAACTCCGATATATCCCTCTTATCTTTTCGCCGCCGGAGCGCTTTACGACAACCTTTTTCTTCTTTTTGTCTTCCTCAAGGCTTTCAACGATATATGTCTTTTCGTTTGAGTTTTCCCTGATCTTTTTTACCGACATCACAAGTGCGATCATCAAAACGGTGAGAACCACGATAAGGATAACTGCAAACACCCACGATCTGTCCGACGCCTCCTCTATCACCTGCTCAACCTCGGGAGTCACTCTCACGCCGGTGATCGCGCCGCCCTGGGACTCGGAATTTGCCGCCTCCTCCGCCTCCATGCGCTTTTTGTTGTATTCTCCGTCATCGCCGGAAGCCACCAGATCCACCAGCATGACCAAAGGAGTCAGCAGGAGGATCAGGCCGTTATGCAGCAGTTCTTTCAGTGATCCGCCTCCGAGGAGTCCGAAAGCCACTGCCACCACAAGTGCTGCAGGCACCAGCAGCTCACGTATCTGTATGACCCAGCTCTGTTTTTTAAGATCCTCTCCGAGCCTCAGCGCCTTTAGGAGGATCATTCCCAGCAGGGCATACACTATCCCGAACTTCAGTAAAGCCCCGGCATCTATGATCCCTTCGGCCTTAAACGCCGTCTCGGCCAGCAGGAGACATACAAACAATACCGCGGCTCCTGTCATGACTCTTTTAAATATCCAAAGGTAGCCGTAATAGTCCATGGAATGAGCATCCCTTATTATCACGAATCCCGTGTACACTGCCGCAGGTATCATGATGAGCACATCTCCCAAAGATCTGCACATAAGTCCCATATATGCCGCCGGGATCAAAAGCGCAAGGAACCTTAGTTTATCAAGCACTTTTTCCGAAACGAAGGAAGCCATCGTGATCGAAAGCGAAAGCACAAGCGCTGTGATAAGCGGGTCGATCCCTGCCGGGAAGGCTTTTGGAAACGCCAGCGCAAAGCCGAAGTACATGCACAGCTCGGCAAAATATCTGATCCATATGAGCCCCGTCATGTTCCCTCCTTCGCTGCAGCAAGCATGCAGACCCGGTTTCCCGTCTTCATTTCAAGTTTCTGCACAAGCCTTACGGTCTGTGCGTCCGCCCTTGGCACGATCACGATATAGTTCTCGTTGTTACGCTGTTTCCTGATTGCTCTCTCCGTCAATGTTGCAAAGGAGTAGTATGCCACCTTTTTTGCACTGCCGAGTGAATACATTATGCTGTTGTAATGCCTCTCTCCGAGCCCTTGCGGGAACCACTCCGTATATCCTACAGGCCCGAAAAGCCCTCCGTTTGTGCGAAGCCCGTATTCCACGTTCGCTCTTTCAAGCCTGTCGCAGACAGTCCTTGTGAGAGAATAGCATTTTTCAAGCTCATCGTCGTTATTTGTGTCAAGATTTAAAAGGATCATGACATTGATGTCCGAAGTGTGGTCATATTCCTTGACCATCATCCTGCCCGACACTGCGGTCCTTATCCACGAGACATCCCGAAACGGCTCGCGGCCCGTATATTCGCGGAAACCTCTTGTCAGGATCGGATCCTCCATGATGAATCTGCGTACCGAAATGTCTCCGAGGAATCCTCCGAGCACCTCCTGCACCTGAACATCCTCGCATTTTTCCGGCATAACAACAAGCTTGTTCTCTTTTTCCAGGAAGTGCGAGTTTTCGTTCAGTCCCAGCAGATCTCCCACGCTCAGCTCGGTTTTTCCTATATGGTAGACCCCACGGGTTGCAAGGGACATCTCTATATTCCTGCGGACCTTTGAACGTCCGTTCATGGAAAACTTCATTTCCACAAGGCCGTTGTTAAAACCGGTGTCCCTGACGCTGCTGCCCGCTGCATCGGTGACTTTTGCATCCTGCGGCATGAAAACGCTTACTCTGACAAACATCACCGGGAGCCTTCCCGTATTTTTTGTCTCACATTCAAGCCGTATGGGCTCACCGGGTTCCGCCAGCACTTTGGAGCATCTGCAGGAATAGGAAATACGCCGCGCCGCAAATGCCGCCCAGTATCTTTCCACAAAAAACAATGCGATTGCAAATAATACCAGAAATAGTATATTCATCAGTCACCGTATATTTTCAAGAGGTACGCAAATGCTTTCAACCAGTTCTTTAAGGTAACTCTCGGCATCCACCCTTGAGTCCGTCGCCGATGCGATCCTGTGCGCCAGAACAGGAGCAGCTTCTCTTTTCACATCTTCCGGGATCACAAAGCTTCTCCCATCGAGTGCGGCGCTCACCTGGCACGCCTCATACAGCGCCCTCGCGCCTCTCGTCGAAACGCCGTTGGTAAATCTTGACTCCGAGCGCGTGGCTTCCACTATGTCCATGATGTAGCCCTTGACGTCATCGCTCACGCTTATGTCCCTGTAAGCCTTCTTTAGTTCGGCCGTCTCCGCGGGATCGATCACGCACTGAAGTTCCGCGATGATGTCCACCGTGGGCCTTCTGGACATCACGTTCATTTCCTCTTCCCTTGTCATGTAGCCCATCTTAAGACGCATGAAAAATCTGTCGATCTGCGCCTCGGGGAGCGGAAATGTTCCGTACGACTCCACAGGATTCTGCGTCGCCATTACCATAAAAGGCTCCGGAAGGCTGTATGTCACGCCGTCCACGCTCACCTGATGCTCTTCCATGCATTCCAGGAGCGCCGACTGAGTCCTCGGTGTTGCCCTGTTTATCTCATCCGCGAGCACCATACCAGCAAATATCGGTCCTTTTCTGAACTCAAATTCGCTTTTTTTCTGATTGTAGAAATTTATACCCGTGATATCCGACGGCAGAAGGTCCGGCGTAAACTGTATGCGCTTGAAATCCCCGCCAACGGTCTTTGAAAACGCCCGGAACAGCATCGTTTTTCCCGTGCCCGGTACATCGTCAAGCAGCACATGCCCACCGCAAAGGTAGGTGATCACTATCTGCCTTATGACCTCGTCCTTGCCGAGTATGACACGCCCGCAGTTTTTTATTATTCTTTCTCCGTAATCCTTGAATTTAGCTGTATTAACCATACACCCTCCGTTGCCCCGCGACGGGCTTTCCGTTGCCCCGCTCATAATATCCATATTGTACCCGAATATCCGCACTTCCTCAATAGATTTCATAAAATATCATTTTTCAACTATCGGTAGAAAAATTCTCAATATCAGGTTGTTTGACCTTTCACGTTGGGCTATAATATAATACGCCCGACGGTACCGAATAAAGCCCGACGGGGCACATTACAGGAGAATCTTATGAATATCGGAGCAAAGATCAAAGTTTTAAGAAAAGAAAGAGACATCACACAGGAAGCCCTTGCGGACCGCCTCGGCGTAACATTCCAGGCGATCAGCAAATGGGAACGCGGCGATTCGTACCCCGACATCACCATGATCCCCGTTATCGCAGGCTTTTTCAACATCACTGCGGATGAACTGCTCGGCTGCACCGAAGCAGAAAAGCAGAAGGAGATCGATGAGATCATGCGCCTTTTTGAGGAGTACGACACACACGGAGAAAACCCGAAATTGGAGGAACTCGCCGAAGAAAGCATGAAAAAATACCCCGGCGATTTCCGTATAATGTCCTGGTTTGTGTACGCATGGCAGGTAAGAGACCCCGAGCGCGCGATCGAGACCGGCGAGTTTTTGCTGGAACACTGCACGGACGATCACTGGCGCTCATTCACGAGAGGTAATCTCGTCTATGCGTACAAGCGCTCAGGGAACATCAAAAAAGCCCTCGAACTCGCCGAGGGCCTTCCCTGCTACTATGATACAAGAACCGATGTAAAGCGTGACCTCCTCACCGGAGACGAGCTTGTGGAACACGTGCAAAACCAGTGCATCGATCTCGCTTATGAATTCTGGACCGGCATCCGGAAGATCGGTGAATACTACTCTCCTGCAGACCGGATCGATCTTTACAAAAAGAGCAACGCCGTTTACGACGCGTTCTATGAAAACGACCTCATGCCCGTTTCCCTCATGCGAAAGATGAGGAATTACCAAGGCATGGCCGAGGTTGCGCTTACTGACGGCGACACGGACGCAGGCCTGGAATACATGGCAGAGGCTGTGGCCCTCGCCGAAAAGCACGACGCCCTGCCGCCTGTAGTTGAAGTGAACAGCCTGCTCTTTAACAAGCACCCTTACGACCGCAAATGGGAATACAAGGAAAACCTTGAACTCCGCGCGGAGCTGCTCTACGACTTCGAGCACGAAGACGAGTTTTATAAAAATGTCCGAAAGACCAAAAAGTACAAGGAACTGGTCAAGAGGCTCAAAGCTGAATGATCAATGATCGCTTGATCTCCGGACGGTTTACTTGAATGTATCAGCGTCTATCTTCTCAAGGTCCACATCCTTTGTCTCTTTGACCTTTATCATCAGGATGAAGAGTGAAAGCACCATGAACGGCAGACAGATCAGCATGAACAGGATATCCATGGGCATGAAGTTCTGACAGATGATGAACACTATGTTTCCGACAAACATTCCGGAGCCGATCATAACGGAGATCGTGCCCATTACTGACGAACGCATGCCCGAAGGCGACGATTCCGCAGGCATCGTGAGGATCAGCGTGTCACTCATCGACCACAAGCCTCCGATGGAACAACCGTACGCTATACCCGCAGCTATCGGGCCCCATCCCATGCGGCACGCAACTACAAACAGCGCAAGTCCCAATATCGCAACGCCTCCAAGCACCAGACACACTTTCTTTCTTCCAAGCTTGTCCGAGAAAATGCCCGAAAGAAATGAATTTTATCGCATTGAAAACACCGCCCTGCTCGGAGGTGTTTTCTTTTTTATCTTTCTGCGCCCTCTCCGCCCTTTCTTCAGGCTGCATCGACGAATTCATGTTCGACGTGATCTCATCCACCACATAGATGACCGTCAACACCACCATTACCAACCCCAGATAAAACACCGGCTTAGGCGCCGTCAACGCCCTTTTCAGCCTCTCCAGTTCTTTTCTTTCCTTCTCCGCATTAACCCTTTGCATTATATGCCTCCCCGAAAAAATATGACGGCCTTCCCTTCTACAAGTAAAAAATAAGCCGTCTGCGTATATTATACGCAAACGGCCGGGGTAAAGACAATGCAAAATCAGTTATACCTATTATACTTTTTGTTTTGGAACAAACTCGATCTTGAGGACCATCCCCATGCCTTCAGCAAGGCGCTGAAGTAACCTGACAGACGGGTTACGAGTCCCATTTTCAAGCTTGCTGATCTCAGTCTGGGCGATTCCTGTTCTCTCTGATAATTCTTTCTGGCTATGCATAAGCACCGCTAATACCACGCCCTCACACCATCCAACACCCAAACTATATTCATCTTACCCAAGCCGGGAGCCTCCAACTTCACGCATTTTGCTTCACTCCTCCTCATCATCTTCCAGGCACATATCGTAATACTCCTCCTCCGACGCAAACAACATATACCTTCCGTTCACATATCCCATATATCCACCTGCAACATCGTATCCCTTCATGGCTGTTCTCCTTTTCAAAGCTCCCGCAAAACTTACGTGAGCACTTTAATCCTCAAGTTACAGCCATATTATACAGCAAGAGCATGAGGAGTTTTCTCCCCATGCTCTTGCTTTTTTTATCTCGAGGAACCGTGTGCCAACAATAACTTCTAAAATCCTTTCCCACAGTATTCCGGATACCCCTTCTTCAGTCAGAATATTCATCCATCGGTTTATCTATATCTCTTCCGGAATACATAATTCGTACTATGGTGACTACTGCGGTATCTTTGTCAGAAATATAGAAAACAACATAATTATCTACCGGAACAACCCGCGTATTTCGACTCTTCCAAGGCTCTCTGTCATATAGCCGGTATTTTTCAGGGAACTTCGCAAGTGATTGTATTTTCTTCTCTATACGATCCATCTGGCCTGCAGCATTTTCAGGGGCAAGCAATTCAAAAGCGATATACTCAAATATGCCCCTTAGATCGTCCTCTGCCTGTTTCGTAAAGATCAGATCATATTTCATACATTATAATCCTTCCGAATACTTGCAAAAACCTGAGATGCCGGCTTAGTGCGCCCTAACATCATATCAGAGTACCCCTTTTCAAGTTCAGCATCCAATGCTTTAGCACTGACCCCAGATATATCCAGAGGTCTCGACGCCGGAATCTTCACCTCAAACGGAAGACCTCTGTTAAGTATGATCTGTTTATAAAACATATTTATCGCATTAGATGCCGGAATCCCAAGCATTGCAAGGATTCCTTCCGCCTGTTCCTTAACATCCGGTTCGATTCTTGCATATAAGTTAGCAGATTTTGCAGCCATAAGATCACGCTCCTTTCTTACACCGGAATTATAATGCATTGTACCGACAAAAGCAATACATTTCTTTTCCAGATTCATACTCAGTATCAGGGAATTCTCTTATAGAATCAACATTTGTAGTGGCCTCTGCTTCACGCCTCAGAGTAAAAATCGTCCCTTCTTTCGGCCATCACCAGATAACACTTTTTCCCGGAAAGCAGCTTCACAGGCACACGCCACGGCTTTCCGATCCAGAAATCGTTCGCGACAAGCTCCCCGTCCGCATAGATCTGTGCCACATCATAATCTTCCTCGATCGTCACAAATCCCACACTTCCACTTGCCACGATCTCCTTGTATCTGATCTCACGCGCCCCATCGATGCAGAGCTCATATTTCTCTTGTCTTAGCTCCGGCACCGACGAAACATCCCTGATACTAAACTTTGCGTCTTCTTCTGCTTCCTCAACGATAGACGGCACAAACTCTGTGCCCGTCCACTTGCAGAACCCGTGCGTCCCGCTTTCCACAGCACGGACTTGTCCGTCAAGTGCATAAAGATTGCACTCCTTGCCGAGATAAAGCCCCGTTTCACCGCCCACGGTGAGACGCCTTAAGTATCGCGCCGCCTCAAATTCAAGCGTCACTATCCTTATGCCTTCACCTACTGTCACCGCTTCCCTCGAAGGCTTTACTTTTACATTGCCATATTTTTCAAAGCAATACTCAGCGGGGATCCCCGGTATCGCAGCAAAGAAATAAGCATTCCCCACACGGCAGACAGGCTGCGCTGTGGCATATTTCAGCACTGTCTCGTTTTCTCCGGTGCCCATCTTCATCATGAACGGGAAGAAAAAGCTCACAGGCCCCTTAACGTCAATTGCCGGAAACTTCACAGTTCCCGTGTTTATCACCACATCACTCACATCCTCAAGGTCGGTCAGGCGCTGGTAATGATTTACAAAAACATAGCCTCCCACGCCGTCGGTCCTCATGGAATACCTTAAGGACGCCACATCGTCACGCGCCACCGCGTCCTTCTGTTCAACAGGTATGAGACGCGCAAACTCTTCGCCAAAATCCTGTAAAAACAGATGCAGGAGGTTTAACAGCCCGTACTGCCCGCGAACTTCACCATATTCCGAAAGCGGAGCCTGGAAATCATACGAAAGCACGGGATAGTCATTCGGATATCCCGTTTCCTTTGATTCCTGAAAAGTCGAATATTTCCCGATCTTGTTTGTACCACCATGGTACATGTAATATCCCGGCAGATTGTTCCCGACGCCAAGTTTTACAAGCGACAGCGCATATATGTCCATCGGCCGTATTATCGGCCTTCTGTGATGCGTTATCTCTATTCCTCCGCCCAGTTCACACGTCGCAAAAGGATAATCCTCATAAGGCAGCTGCCATCCGTCCTTATTTCTCACTGCGATAAGATCCGAACCTATCGCGGAATCGTTTCTCTCGTGAATGAAAAAATAGTGCGAAGACGGCTCAAGACGCGTTGTTTTCTTTGACCACGGAGCCTCGCAATACCCTCCGAAAACAGGGATCACTT
>JAEENL010000096.1 GCA_016283775.1 Lachnospiraceae bacterium
GAGCTGGAAAAGCGTGACGAAGGGATTGCAGAACAACACGCAGAAGCCGAAAAAGTAAAGCAAAAGATCGAAGATCTCAAAAAAAGCGGCGTAAACTCGGAAAACGAGATAAACGAGATAAAAGAACGCATCAAGGACATCTCAAACGAGATAGCTCAGTGCAACGAGTTCCTGATAGGACTTTTGAACGACGATACAAAGGTAAAGACAGAGCTGTCACGACTTAATACCTTAAATGAGCAGAACGCCATCAAAAAAGCGGAACTCACAAAGAAAGTTCTATCGCAGAAGAATTTCGAAAACGAGTATGAGACAGCTGTAGAAACATATAACAGAGAGCTTTCCGAAATCGCGGAAAAGATGGAGGAACTGTCCGCATCGGTTTCTTCAAAGGAAGCGGAAGCCGCAAAATTAAAGGAACGCCTCGAAGAGACACAGGGCTTCCTTGACAGGTTCCAGAAGGAAAAGATAGAACTCGATTCGAAAGCCGGAACACTCGCGGATTTCAGTGAACGCTACGAAGGCTACGGACTTGCGATAAAGAAAGTCATGGAGCGGAAGGCCTACCTTCCCGGCATTGTAGGCGTCGTCGCTGATATTATCGAAGTCGAGAAGAAATATGAGACGGCAGTCGAAACGGCACTCGGCGGAAGCATACAGAACATCGTCACCAAAGACGAGCCCACCGCAAAGAAGCTTATCGAATACTTAAAGGAAAACAAGTTCGGACGCGCGACTTTCTTGCCTCTCGATGCGATAACCGCAAAAGACAACAATGACGACCTTTCGGGTGAAGAAGGTTTCATAGGCTATGCGAACAAGCTCGTAAAGACGGACAAGACCTTTAATGTCCTTATGAAGCACCTTCTCGGGCGCATCGTGGTCTGCGACAACATGACGAATGCGCTGAAGCTGGCCAAGAAATATCACTACAGTCTCCGCATCGTAACACTTGAAGGAGAACTCCTCACTCCCGGCGGTTCCATTTCCGGCGGCGCGTTCAAGAACAATTCAAACCTCCTCGGAAGAAAGCGTGAACTTGAAGAAGCAAAGAAAAAGTCTGACGAGATACAGATAAAGATAAACGCTCTCACAAGAGAACGAGACAGCTACAGAGAAAAGAGGAACAGGCTCCGCGAAGAAGCGGAACGCGCGAAAGAAGAACTCAAGAAGCTTGAGATCAGACAGAACCTGGTTTCTCTTAATCTCAAGAAAGAAGAAGAGCGCATAAAGGAAAGCAAGCAGTCATATTCCGTTATCGAGCTTGAGATCAAGGAACTCGAAAAGAAGACGACTGAAAACAATGAAGCCGCAAAGACTCAGGAAGAGAGACTTTCCGACAATGAGAGACTGAGAGCCGAAGCCAACGAAAAGATCGAGGGCCTGAACCACCGTCTTGATGAAGAAAGAAAGCTCGAAAGATATGCAAACGAGAAGGATTCGTCAGTAAGAGTCGAAAACGCGACTCTCGAAGGACAGCTCGAATTCATTTCCGAGACCATAGATCGTCTGAACGAGGAAAAGCAGAAGTTCAACGAAGAACTTGAAGAACTTGAGGCTGCCGCGGTGGATACCGATGCGCAGATAGATGAGCTGAATACCCGCATAAAATATGCTAACGAACTCATCGCAGAATGGAAGCTCACCGCTTCAAACCTTGATACACAGATCCGAGACCTGGAACAGGAAAAGAATGAACTGGTAAAGGGCCACAAGGAATTTTTCACAGAGCGCGAAAAACTGTCCGAAAAGATCTCGTCACTCGACAAGGAACTTTTCCGTCTCGAAAATCAGCTCACACGTATCAATGAGCTTATCGACGAGCAATGTTCTTACATGTGGAACGAGTATGAAGTGACCGTTGACAGCGCAAAGGAAATGCGTGACGAGAGTCTCGGATCCTACAATGCTTTAAAGAAGGGCGTTTCGGACATAAAGTCAAGGATCAGGGGACTCGGAGACGTAAATGTCAATGCCATAGAGCAGTACAAGGAAGTTTCCGCAAGATACGAGCTCTATACGACTCAGAAAAATGATATCGTGGAAGCGGAGGAAAAGCTCCAGGGCATCATACAGAAGCTTGAAGACGAGATGCGCCGCCAGTTTGACGAGAAATTCAAACTGATAAAGGACGAGTTTGATGTCGTGTTCAAAGAGCTTTTCGGAGGCGGTCAGGGTACTCTTGAGCTAACCGAAGACGAGGATATCCTGCTTTCCGGCATCAAGATCAACGCGCAGCCGCCCGGAAAGAAGCTGCAGAACATGATGATGCTTTCCGGTGGAGAGCGCGCGCTCACTGCGATCGCACTGCTTTTTGCGATCCAGAACCTCAAGCCTTCGCCTTTCTGTCTTCTTGATGAGATAGAGGCCGCGCTTGATGACAGCAACGTTGACAGATATGCGAAATATCTTCACAAGCTCACGGATCACACGCAGTTCATCGTCATCACGCACAGAAGAGGCACAATGGCGAGCGCGGACGCGCTTTACGGTATCACCATGCAGGAAAAGGGCGTTTCGGCGCTTGTATCCGTAAGCCTTATAGAAAACGATCTGACAAATTAAGCGGTGCAACGGAGCAACGGAGCAGCAACGGAGGAAAAATGGGATTTTTTGCTAAGCTTGCAAGTCTTTTCACGGGACATAAAGAGCTGAACGACGAGTTTTACGAGGAGATCGAAGAAACTCTCGTGATGGCCGATGTCGGGATAAATACCACAGAAAACATCATTTCCGCGTTAAAGAAAAAAGTCAAGGAAAACAAGATAAAGGAAGCCGCGGCATGCAAGGAACTCCTTAAGGACTCCATAAAGGAGCAGATGGATGTTCCGGGTGACGCCTATGATTTTGAGAACAAAAAGACGGTTATCCTCCTTATTGGTGTGAACGGTGTGGGTAAGACCACGACGGTCGGGAAGCTTGCTTCCGTTCTCAAAAAACAGGGCAAAAAAGTGCTGATCTGCGCAGCGGATACCTTCAGAGCCGCAGCAATAGAGCAGCTCACCGAATGGTCAAACCGCGCGGGCGTGGACATCATCGCGCAAAAAGAGGGCTCGGACCCCGCTGCAGTCGTATTTGACGCGATCAATGCCGCAAAAGCGAGGAACACGGATATCCTCATCTGCGATACCGCGGGACGTCTCCAGAACAAAAAGAACCTCATGGAGGAACTGAGAAAGATCGACAAGGTCATCGACAGGGAATATCCGGGCGCCGCAAGAGAGACATTTGTGGTAGTCGACGGCACTACAGGACAGAACGCCCTCGTGCAGGCGAGGGAATTCAACGAAGTCGCGCCCGTTACCGGCGTCATCATCACAAAGCTTGACGGCACCGCAAAGGGAGGGATCGCGATCGCGATCCAGGCGGAGCTTAATGTTCCGGTCAAATACATCGGTGTCGGTGAAAAAGTTGATTCTCTTAAGAAATTCGATCCTAAGGAATATGTCGAAGGACTTTTTGCCGATTAACACTTAGTTTATAATTGTTAAATAAGTATAACTTATAATGGCTTGATTTTTTTTCATCGGCAAGCGGATTATTTAACTTGTAATCGCCAAGACCTTTTGATAAAATCATAGCGATTTCCGAAAGAACACAAGACCAACCAAAGGAGAACATAAATGGCAGACAGTGAAAAGCTGAAAGCCCTCGATGCCGCGCTGGCTCAGATCGAAAAGTCGTACGGCAAGGGCTCGGTCATGAAGCTCGGAGATTCAGCTTCAAAGATGAATGTTGAGGCGGTTCCCACAGGATCGCTCTCATTGGATATAGCACTCGGAGTCGGAGGCATCCCCAAGGGAAGGATCGTTGAGATCTACGGTCCCGAATCGTCAGGTAAGACCACAGTTGCGCTCCATGTGGTAGCAGAGGTTCAAAAGCTCGGCGGCATCGCGGGTTTCATAGATGCGGAGCATGCGCTCGACCCCGTATACGCAAAAAACATCGGCGTGGATATCGACAATCTCTATATCTCACAGCCGGACAACGGTGAGCAGGCGCTTGAGATCACCGAGACCATGGTGCGTTCAGGCGCGGTCGACATCATCATCGTCGACTCCGTTGCGGCTCTCGTTCCCAAAGCCGAGATCGAGGGAGACATGGGAGACGCCCACATGGGACTTCAGGCACGTCTCATGTCACAGGCATTAAGAAAGCTTACAGCGGCGATCAGCAGGTCAAACTGCATCGTCATCTTTATAAACCAGCTCCGCCAGAAGATCGGCGTGATGTTTGGAAATCCTGAGACCACTACGGGCGGTAACTCTTTGAAATTCTATGCTTCCGTGCGTCTCGACGTGCGTCGTGTGGAATCGCTCAAGTCCGGCGGAGACGTTATAGGAAACCATACCCGTATCAAGGTCGTTAAGAACAAGGTATCACCGCCGTTCAAGGAAGCCGAATTTGACATCATGTTCGGAAAAGGCATCTCCAAAACGGGAGACATCCTGGATCTCGCGACAAAGGACAACATCATCGTAAAGTCCGGCGCATGGTTTGCATACAAGGACGAAAAGATAGGACAGGGCAGGGAAAACGCAAAGCTCTACCTTGAGCAGAATCCCGATGTCTTAAACGAAGTGGAAGACCTTGTCCGCGAGAAATACGGTTTCAAACCTCTTCATTCGGCAGCAAAGGCAGAGCCCGAAAAGAAAGCCGAAGGAAAAAAGAAGGCCGAGTAATTGACAATAACGGAAATAACCGAATTTTCCAAAAAGAAAAACAAGATATCGTTTGAAAACGGAGAGTTCCTTGTAGTTTACAAAGGGATGACGGACACGGAAGCCACAGAGCTTTCCGAGGAAACGTACGCCGCGCTCTTTAAAGAGATGGTACGCTACGCCAAAAGGCGCGCGATGAATCTTCTCATAAAGAGCGACAGATCGGTAGCCGAAATAAGATCGAAACTTTCGGAGGACGGCCATAACCCGGAGATTATTGCCGAAGTGCTGAAATTTCTCGATTCTTACGGTTATCTCGACGACAGACGTACGGCCGTGCAGATCGTAAAGTCTTTAAGAGAACAGAAGAGCATACGGGAAATACGGTCGAAACTTAAAATGCGCGGTATTTCCGATGAGGATGCGGAATATGCGGTAAACACCGAATATCCACAGCCTCAGGCGTCTATGAATGATGCAGGATCCGAGGGTGACCTCAGTGAGCATGAGATATCCGTTATGGTATCAAAACTCAAAAGATCCGGCATGACGCCGGAAATGATACATGCACTTGACAGAAAAGACCGTGACAAGCTTGCCGCAAAGTTCTACCGAAAAGGCTTTAAGGCTGAGAATATCCGTAAAGTACTGGATCTTTCCGAATTTGAATGATATTTGTTTTATAAAACAGGCCTGCCTTCGCGGCAGGATGTTGGGGGCACTGAGGTGCTTAAAGGAGCCTGCTGGGAGCGATGGTTTTGATCGTCGGCCTGCAGGCGGTTTTTTTTATTTTTCGTCTATTGCATTATAATTCCCATTGTGACATAATATAGAAAGCGAAATTTCGGAACTTTATCTTATAGACAGGAGGAAAACATATGTATAACCTGATCGTTTTATCAGGCTGGTGGGACGGCATCAAAGATGATTTCGCCGCCGCCGGAGTGAACACAGTCACGGGTCTGTGCGTTGTGTTCGTAGCGCTCATCTTTATCTCATTCATAATTTCGCTGTTCAAATATGTAAATATCTGGGCTACGAAGCATGAAGAGAAAAAGGGACAGGATGTCGCAAAGGCAGGCATCGAGAACACTGTTTCACAGATCGCGGCATCGGAACTTGCCATCGACAATTTCGAGCTTGCAGCCATCTGCACCGCGGCCATCAGCGAGTATGAGGAAGCACGCGGCAACTTCTTTAAAGACGGTATCGTGATCAAAAAGATCACAAAGATCTCATAACAATCGGAGGAAGAGAAAAATGAAAAATTACACTATCACAATCAATGGCAATGTATATTCCGTAACTGTTGAAGAAGGTAACGGCGAAGGCGTTAAGCAGGCAGCTCCCGCAGCAGCACCCGCAGCACGTCCCGCATCGGCTGGCGCAGGCAGCGTAAAGATCACTGCTCCCATGGGCGGAAAGATCCTTTCCATCAAGGCTCCCGCAGGCACAGCAGTTAAAAAGGGTCAGGCCATCCTTACTTTTGAAGCAATGAAGATGGAGAACGAAGTAGTAGCTCCTCAGGACGGCGTTGTAGCATCGATCGAATGCTCGGTAAATGACAAGGTAGAATCCGGCGCGGTACTTGCCACACTTAAATGATAACGAAGGGAGACCTCACAGAATATGAACATAGGTGATACGTTATTAAACCTTTGGAATCAGACGGCATTTGCCAATCTCTACTGGGGCAACTACGTTATGATCCTTGTGGCTCTCGTATTCCTTTATCTCGGTATTAAAAAAGGTTTTGAGCCGCTTCTTCTCGTACCGATCGCATTCGGTATGCTTCTTGTAAACATCTATCCCGGAATAATGGCAGCGCCTTCTGTGGATCCGAAAACCGGACTCGAGCAGGCGGGCGGCCTTCTTTACTATTTCTTCAAGCTTGACGAGTGGGCTATCTTCCCGTCGCTCATCTTCCTCGGAGTGGGAGCGTCGACGGATTTCGGTCCTCTTATCGCAAATCCCAAGAGCTTCCTTCTCGGTGCGGCAGCACAGCTCGGTATCTTTGTTGCCTACCTTCTTGCAATCCTTCTCGGATTCAACGGAGAAGCAGCTGCAGCGATCTCCATCATCGGCGGCGCTGACGGCCCTACATCGATATTCCTTGCAGGTAAGCTCGGACAGACAAATCTCATGGGACCTATCGCCGTTGCGGCATATTCCTATATGTCACTCGTTCCGATCATCCAGCCTCCCATCATGAAGGCTCTTACCACAAAGAAAGAGCGTGAGATCAAGATGGAGCAGCTCCGTCCCGTATCAAAGCTCGAAAAGATCCTTTTCCCCATCGTTGTTACCATCGTAGTATGCTTTATCCTTCCTTCGACTGCTCCCCTCATCGGCATGCTGATGCTCGGAAACCTCTTCAAGGAATGCGGCGTTACCAACCAGCTCTCTGAGACTGCACAGAACGCCCTTATGTACATCGTTGTCATCATGCTCGGTACTTCCGTAGGCGCATCCACCAGCGCAGAGAACTTCCTTCAGTGGACGACCATCAAGATCGTTGTTCTCGGACTCATCGCATTTGCTTTCGGTACTACCGGCGGTGTCCTGCTCGGAAAACTCATGTGCAAGATCACAAAAGGAAAGATCAATCCTCTCATCGGTTCTGCGGGCGTTTCGGCCGTTCCCATGGCTGCGCGTGTTTCACAGAAAGTCGGAGCGGAAGCGGATCCTACCAATTTCCTGCTCATGCATGCAATGGGACCCAATGTTGCGGGCGTTATCGGTACCGCAGTGGCGGCAGGTGTCTTCATGGCTATCTTCGGAGTCTGACGCCGGCTGTTTCATGATCTTTTCATGACAAAAATAACACAGGAGAATGATGAACTATGGCAGATATAAAAAAGAAACCCATCGGGATCACAGAGACCATACTCCGTGATGCCCATCAGTCGCTCATCGCCACAAGAATGCCCACTTCCGAGATGCTCCCCATCATTGACAAGATGGACAAGGTAGGCTACCACTCGGTAGAATGCTGGGGCGGCGCGACCTTCGATTCCTGCCTCAGATTCCTTAAGGAAGATCCTTGGGACAGACTCAGGAAACTGCGCGCGGGATTTAAGAAAACAAAGCTCCAGATGCTTTTCCGCGGACAGAACATTCTCGGATATAATCACTATTCCGACGATGTTGTTGAATATTTCGTACAGAAGTCGGTAGCAAACGGTATCGACATCATCCGTATATTTGACTGCTTTAACGATCTCCGTAACCTTGAGACCGCCGTCAAGGCCACAAAGAAAGAGGGCGGACACGCTCAGATCGCTCTTTCCTATACTCTGGGTGACGCTTATACACTCGAATACTGGGAAAAGATGGCAAAATCGGTCGAAGAGATCGGTGCCGACAGTATCTGTATAAAGGATATGGCGGGCCTCCTTCTTCCTTACACCGCAACAGAGCTTGTAACAGCACTTAAGAACGGATCCAAGATCCCGCTCCAGATGCATACTCACTATACTTCGGGTGTCGCTTCCATGACCTATTTAAAGTCGGTAGAAGCAGGCGCCGATGTCATCGATTGCGCAATGAGCCCGCTTTCCATGGGTACTTCACAGCCTGCAACCGAGGTTATGGTAGAGACCTTCAAGGGCACACCTTACGATACGGGCTATGACCAGACATTGCTCGCTGAGATCGCCGATTACTTCAGACCTTACAGAGAAGAAGTGTTAAAGAACGGCCTTCTTAATCCCAAGGTACTCGGCGTAAATATCAAGACACTGCTTTACCAGGTTCCCGGCGGAATGCTTTCAAACCTCGTTTCGCAGCTTAAGGAAGCAAATGCCGAGGACAAATACGAAGCAGTGCTCCAGGAGATCCCGAACGTTCGTAAGGACTTCGGTGAGCCGCCTCTTGTAACACCTTCCTCACAGATCGTAGGTACACAGGCAGTGCTCAATGTCCTTCAGGGTGAGCGCTACAAGATGATCACAAAGGAGTCAAAGAAGATTCTTGCGGGCGAATTCGGCCAGACCGTAAAGCCTTTCAACAAGGAAGTACAGAAAAAAGCGATCGGAGACACAGAGCCCATCACCTGCCGTCCCGCGGACCTCATCGAGCCTCAGCTCCCGAAGTTCAGGGAAGAGTGCAAGGAATGGATCGAGCAGGACGAGGATGTCCTTTCATACGCTCTTTTCCCGCAGGTTGCTCTCGATTTCTTCAAATACAGAAAAGAACAGCGTGAAAATCCCACACCGAAAGCCTCCGCTGCTCCTGAAGGAAACGACAGACAGGTAAAAGTCACCCTTGCTGCCGATGCCTTCAACTGATATTTCTATGTTTGCTTTTGAGACAGAATGTGCTAAAATAAGTTAGTCTGAAATCTAAAACTAATGGAGGTTTATAATGGGATTATTTAACGATGCCAAAAATGAGAAGGCCGGAAAGAACGCAAATGTTGAAGAAGAAGATATCTTTGCGGTTGGAGAAGAAGATGTGGTAAACGCCGAGGATATAGATCCCGAGCTTCTTGAGAGCATTCTTGAGGAGACAGCGGAAGAACCCAAGGAAGAACCCAAGAAGGCTGCGGAAAAGCCCGCTGCTCCCGCAAACGTGCCTGAAGTCGCAGACAGAAAAAAACGAGACACTTCAGAGGAAGACAAGGGCGGCGTTACGGTCATCACAAAGGGTACGACCATCAACGGTTCCATCATTTCCGATTGCTCTCTCGATGTAATGGGCACCATCAACGGTGATATCGAATGCCTCGGAAAGCTTACCATTTCGGGAAAGGTATCCGGAAATTCCATGGCCTCCGAAGTATTTGTCAACACTGAGAGACTTGAAGGCTCGATCACAAGCGAAGGCTGTGTAAAGATCGGACTCGGCACGGTCGTTGTAGGAGACATCAACGCAAGCTCCGCAGTATTTGCGGGCGCCGTAAAGGGCGAGATCGACGTAAACGGCCCTGTCATCCTTGATTCCACTGCGATCATCAAGGGAAACATCAAGGCTAAATCCGTGCAGATGAACAACGGCGCTATCCTTGACGGATTCTGCTCGCTCACCTATGCAGAGCTTGATGTGGACAGCATTTTTGACTGATCGTCCGTAAGAGGAACTGATAATGGCAAAATATAAAAGAGTATTGTTAAAACTCAGCGGCGAAGCTCTTGCCGGTGAGAAGAAGACCGGATTTGACGAGGAGACCTGCATAAAGGTCGGAAAACAGGTAAAAAAGCTTGTTGACGAAGGCGTACAGGTAGCTGTGGTCATCGGCGGAGGAAACTTCTGGAGAGGAAGGACTTCCGGCAACATGGACCGCGTAAAAGCAGACCAGATAGGCATGCTCGCGACCGTGATGAACTGCATCTATGTTTCCGACATGTTCCGCTTTGTCGGTATGGACTGTAGCGTTTATACCCAGTTTGAATGCGGTGATTTTACAAAGCTTTTCTCAAGAGACGATGCAGTTAAGGATCTAAACGAGGGAAAAGTGGTATTCCTTGCCGGCGGCACAGGACATCCCTATTTTTCCA
>JAEENL010000097.1 GCA_016283775.1 Lachnospiraceae bacterium
CCGGCTTTTTAAGATTCCCGGGCGGCTGCGTCATCGAGGGAAACAATCTGGAAAACAGATATCAGTGGAAGCTGTCGGTAGGCGACGTACGCGACAGAAAAGCGAACTGGAACCGCTGGGCCGTACACAACAACGGACGCGAGAACAATTTTACGAGTAAGTTTTCACATTACAATCAGACGCTCGGAATGGGCTATTTTGAATATTTTCTTCTTTGCGAATATATAGGCGCAAAGGCGCTCCCGGTGGTGAACGTGGGCCTTGCGTGCCAGTACCAGTCGACAGAGCTTGTGGATACATCGGATCCGGCATTTAAGGAATTCATTCAGGATGCGCTAGATCTCATTGAATTTGCAAACGGTGACGCTTCCACAAAATGGGGCAGCGTCCGCGCAGAGATGGGGCATCCCGAGCCGTTCGGACTTGAGCTCCTGGGCATCGGAAACGAACAGTGGGAGACGGAAAAAGTGGACTTTTTCAAGCGTTATACCATGTTTGAAAAGGCTATCCATAAAAAATACCCCGCGATCAGACTCATCGGCTCCGCGGGTCCTGATGTCCGCACACCGCGCTACGAAGCGGCGTGGGATTTTTACAGAAAAGCCGCAAAGAAAAACCCCGATTTCACTTATGCCATAGACGAGCACTATTATATGGCTCCTGAGTGGTTCCTTGAGAATACCCATTTCTATGATGAATATCCGAGAGACGTGAAGGTATTTTCCGGCGAATATGCGGCTCATCCAAAGCGCACCGGAAGCGAAAAGAGCGGGAACACATTACAGGGCGCGATCGCGGAAGCGGCCTTTCTCACAGGAGTTGAGCGAAATTCCGATGTTGTCGTTATGGCAAGCTATGCGCCGCTTTTTGCGCGCATCGGTTACACACAGTGGGCACCGGATCTTATATGGTTTGACGATGCCGAAAGCTACGGATCGCCCAGCTACCACGTGCAGCGCATGTATTCTCTGAATACGGGAGATATTACACTAAAGGCCGAAGGCTCGTTTGACAAAGACCTTGTGTTTACATCGGCATCCTACGACACAAAGGCAAAGGAGCTGATCCTGAAGGTCGTGAACGCTTCGGACAAAAAAAAGAGATTGAGCCTTGATCTAAAGGGCTTCAAGAGCGTAAAGAGCGGGAAGGTGACGAGCGAGACACTTACAGGCGACAGCCCGTACGCGTTCAATACGATCGAAGATAAAACGCGTGTTTCTGCAGTAAAGAAAGATATCAAGGATATCGATGTGCTGAATCTTCCTGCATTGTCGTTTTCCGTTTACAGGATACCTTGCGTGAGATAAGAGTGTTTTGGGGGTGTGAAGGATGAAGAAAAAGAACGGTATGATGTTCTGGATCCTTGTATGGGGGCTCGGCATTGCCGGACAGCTTTGCTGGAACATGGAAAACCAGTGGTTCAATACGTTTGTTTACGCAAAGATCGCAAAGGATCCAACGATAATCTCGTGGATGGTCGGCGTATCCGCGGCAGCGACCACGCTTTCGACATTTCTGTTCGGAACGGTCTCTGACAGACAGGGAAAGCGAAAGATACTGATTTCGGTGGGTTACATACTCTGGGGCATTTTTACGATCGGCTTCGGGCTTACCGAATTCATCACCGGGGGAGGCACGGGAAATGACGCAAAACTTCTCCTCACGGCAGGTATTGCCGTGGTTTCCGCAGATGCTGTCATGAGTTTTTTCGGGTCCATGGGAAACGATATCGGGCTTAACGCCTGGATCAACGATCACATGAACGAAAACAACCGCGGGCAGTTGGGCGCGGCGATCGCAACACAGCCGATAATAGGAACCATAATCGGTACGGTGGTCGGCGGGATGCTCGTCGGCTCGGAAGACAACTATATGCGGCTGTTTATGGTAATGGGACTCGCAGTCATCGCGTTCGGCGTGCTTTCGCTGTTTTGCATGAAGGACTCCGCTACACTCGTTCCGTCAAAAAAAGGCAGCTTTTCAAAGCAGTTCTTTTCCATCTTTAATTTCAGGGAATACCTTAAGAACAAAGAACTTGCGTGGGTAAATCTTGCGCTTGCGGTATATTTCATCGCGTTCAACATGTATTTCACGCATATCGGGAACTACATGATCTATTATCTCGGCTTCAGCGCGGACCTGATGGGCTTTATCGAGGGCATAGCGCTCATCCTCGCGACGCTTGTGACAATACCGTGCACAAAGCTTTTAAACTCGGGAAAGGAGCCGCTCGTGGCAGCGGTATCCGTGGTCGTGAACAGCCTTGGAGTCGGTACGCTGGGGCTTTTTGTGAGACCTGAGAATGTGGACACTTCAAGCCTTTTGAACCCTGTGCTGTTTATCGGCATCTTTTTGCTCGGCACGGGTTACGTACTGTTCCTGCAGGCGATAACCGCATGGAGCAAGCCTCTCTATCCCGAGGACGCGAGAGGGCAGTTTGAGGGCATAAGGATACTGTTCTTTGTGCTCATCCCGATGATCATCGCGCCGCTCATCTCAAATCCGATCATAAAGCGCAGCGGCGAGTTTGTGGACGAAAACGGTTTTACCGAATATCTTCCCACTCACACGCTTCTGATCACCGGCGCCGTGCTCGTGCTATTCACATTTATTCCTCTCATTCCGGCGTGGCGTCTTCACAAACCGACTGACAGACAATGACAACTCATGAAAGAAAGATTCGATAACGGTAAATTTTTAAAGGCACTGCTGATGATAGCCGTGCCTGTTGCTTTTCAAAATCTGCTCACCACGACAGGCTCTATGGTCGATACCATAATGCTTGGAAAACTCGGTGAGAACACAGTGGGCGCGGTAGGTCTCTGCGCCCAGTTTTCTAGTCTCATGCTCTCATGCTACTGGGGCTTCCTCGGCGGCGGCATGATGTTCATCTCCCAGTACTGGGGCGAAGGAAACAAAGACGGCATAAGGCATTCCTACGGCATCCTTTTTATGTTCATGATGAGCGTTGCGTTTATTTTTGCGGGGCTTGGGATCCTTGCGCCCGAAAAGGTGATGGATCTGTACACGAACAATGCCGAGATCAAGGAGATCGCCGTGCCGTACTTAAGGCTTGCGGGATTCGCCTATCCCATCCAGGTGCTCTGCATGTGCATGGGCGTGCTCATGAGGTGCACGGAGCATGTCACCATCCCTCTCATAGGCGGCATCGCTTCTGTTGTCACAAACTGTGTCGTGAACTATATCCTTATCTTCGGTCATTTCGGATTTCCCGCGATGGGAGTTAGAGGCGCCGCGGCAGGCACCATAGTCGCTGCGGTCGTAAATCTCATCATCATCGTGATCTGCGCGAAAGTATCGCATATCCCGTTCCTGTTTGACATAAGCGAGCATTTCAAATGGTCTGCGGCGTTGTTCAGGGAATTCTTAAAGAGAAGTTTCCCCATCCTTTGCAACGAGATCGCTATCGGCGTGGGAAACATGCTGATAAACGTTGTCCTCGGAAGGCAGACTTCGCAGATCATAGCCGCGGTAGCCGTTTTCCGTGTCATCGAGGGCATGGTGATAGCCTTTTTTTCGGGCTTTTCAAGCGCGGCATCGGTGCTCGTCGGAAAAGAAGCAGGCGCCGGAAATCACGAGGATGCCTACAGGCGCGCGATACGTATCGTCTATCTCACAAGCTTCATAGTATTTGTGCTTTTCATGATACTTATAGGAGTGCACGGCCCGATGTTCAGGGCGATGTCGCTTGACGGCGCATCGTTCGGGCATGCGACGGAGATGCTCCTCATCTTTGCTGTGCTAGGCACCGTGAGGATGGGAAACTGGTGCCACAACGACACCTTCAGGAGCGCGGGAGACAGCGCCTACGGCTCCATACTTGAGATAACGTTCATGTTCTGCATGGTCATACCCGCCGTATATATCGCAAACTTTGCTCTGAAACTGGAATTCAGATGGGTGTTTGCACTTTGCTATTGTGATGAGGTGATACGTTATGTTATGATGCAGGTGCATCTTTACGGCGGAAAATGGATCCGTCCCGTTTCGGAAAGCGGTCTTAAGACGATCGGAGAATTCCGGAAGAGGCACGGGATAAAGGAAAAGGTGTAATTGTTGTGCGGTGCGGCAACCAACGGATGCTTATGACGGAGGCTTGTATGTTCGTAAATTCCACACTTTGCTATCTGGTACATGATGACAGCTATCTCATGCTCCACAGGACAAAAAAAGAGCATGACATGAACAAGGACAAATGGATAGGAGTGGGCGGAAAGTGTGAGTTCGGCGAAAGCCCCGAGGACTGCGTGAAGCGCGAGGTCTCCGAAGAGACCGGCTATATCCTTCACAGCTTTGATTTTCGCGGTATAGTCACTTTTGTCTACAAGGATGTTACGGAATATATGTATCTTTTCACATCCTCTGACTATTCGGGAGAGCCGCACGATTGTGACGAGGGCGAGCTCACCTGGGTGCCTAAAAAGGATGTGCCGGAGCTTCCAATCTGGGAGGGGGACAAGGTGTTCCTTAAGCTTCTTGACGAGGACAGCGGGTTTTTCTCGGTAAAACTGGTCTATGACGACGCCGGGAATCTTCTTTACGGGGGAAAGCAATGAGCTATATTGAGGTCAACGGGTTACGGAAATCATTTGTTGTGAGAAAAAAACGCGAGAAGGGAAAGCTCTTCCGCGAGAAAGATACTGTGGAGGCGCTGAAAGGCGTTTCCTTTTCTGTTGAGAAGGGAGAACTGGTGGGCTACATCGGGCCGAACGGCGCAGGTAAGTCCACGACGGTAAAGATCCTTTCCGGGATACTCACTCCGGACGGTGGTGAAGCCCTTGTGGGCGGAAGAGTTCCGTGGCGTGAGAGAAGAGAGTATGTAAAACACATCGGTGTCGTTTTCGGGCAGCGCAGCCAGCTCTGGTGGGATGTCCCGATCATCGACAGTTTTTCTTTGCTGAAGGATATCTACAGGATACCATCTGCGGAATATGAAAAAAGGCTTGGAGAGCTCAAGGAAGCACTGGGCCTCAATGACATAATGCGCACGCCTCTGAGGCTTTTGAGCCTCGGCCAGAGAATGCGCGCGGAGCTTTGCGGTTCGCTTCTGCACAGGCCTGAGCTTTTGTTCCTGGATGAGCCTACCATAGGGCTTGACGCGGTCAGCAAGATCGCGCTCCGGGATTTTTTAAAGTGGGAGAACAGTGAACACGGGACCACCATCATGCTCACAACGCATGATATGGAGGACATCGCGGCGCTCTGCTCGCGCGTGATGGTACTTGGTCACGGACAGAAGCTTTTTGACGGAAGGCTTCCGGACCTTCTTGAAAAGTTTGATACGGTCCGTACCGTAAACGTAAAATACGGCGCGGCTGTGCCCTCTGTAAGTTTTCCGGAGGGCGTTTCCGCGTCGTGGACGGATAATGAACTTTCACTCACCTATTCTCCCGCAAAGCTTCCGACTGCGCAGCTTCTTTTGCTGCTTCAGGAAGCGGGGCCGATAAGCGAGATGACGCTGCAGCCCGAAAACATCGATCATCTGATCGCCGCCATGTACAAGGAGATGGACCTATGAGAGGCTATTTTTCCGTATTCAGGATGAGACTCAGGATGGAGCTCCAGTACAGAGGCGCGATGATAGGCGGGATATTGTGCCAGATGTTTTTCGGGATAGTGCTCGTTGCGCTCTATAGGGCGCTTTATGCAGGAAAACCGCAGGCGCTACCGATCGAGGCCGTCACGACCTATGTGTGGCTTCAGCAGGCTTTTTTCAGGATGCTCGTCTCAACAGACCCCGATCTTCTCGACAAGATCAGGAGCGGGAATATCTCCTACGATCTTTGCAGACCTGTTAACATTTACTGGTTCTATTACTCAAGGATAGCGGCCCAGAAGCTCATGGGAAGCCTCATGCGAGGGATTCCCATGCTTGTGTTTGCGTTTCTCCTGCCAAAAGGCTGGGGGCTATCGCTTCCGGCTTCGGCCCCGGGGCTGTTGCTCGGGCTTCTGGCTTTGATCTTTGGCTTTTTATGCATGTGCGCGCTCGAAAACATTTCAATGGGCTTCACGATGAGAACGCTGGATCCTCGAGGGATACAGGGAATGTTGGGCCTCCTCATGATGACGTTTTCGGGAAATCTCCTTCCGCTTACTCTGTTTCCTGACAGCTGGCAGAAGGTGATAACCGTCCTTCCCTATGCACAGCTCATGGATGCTCCCATAAGGCTCTACAGCGGGATATATGCTCCGCAGGAGGCGCCGAGGATACTGGCCGTGCAGATCGTGTGGACTTTTGTTTTGATCACAGCGGGGATATGTCTCTGGAATGCTAACAAAAAGCGCCTTATAGTACAGGGAGGCTGACATGGACACTTTTAAACTATATATACGGTCCATCGGAATGCTCCTTAAGGGGCATCTTCAATATCCTGCTTCGTTCGTTATGCAGACTGTCGCGCAGCTCGTCATGGAGGGCGGGGAGATGCTCGCCGTGATCCTTCTTGTGGACCGCTTTGAAAGGGTCAATGAGTGGACCGGCGGTGATCTTTTCTTTTTCTTTGGGATGATGTCTGTGTCTTTCTATATCACCGAGTTTTTCGGGAGAGGAGTGACCGGAGATTTTCCGTCTATGGTTCGCACGGGAAAGCTTGATACGCTTTTGCTCCGCCCAAGGACGATATTTGTCCAGGTCCTCTGCAGCGGCACGGATCCGAGACGCATCACCTGCATCGCGGTGGGCGTTGCGGCGCTTGCGGTGGGGAGCAGGATGTCGGGCGTAGTATGGACTTTTGCGAAAGTCCTTGCGCTTGTCGAATCGGTCTGCATGAGCTGCATGCTGATCCTCGGACTGTTTCTCATAGAGGCGGTCTTCTGCATACACAGCGTGAAATCGGTGGAACTCGTAAATGCCCTGACTTACGGAGGGCGAAGCGCCTGCCAGTATCCGATTGACATCTATCCGAGGCCTTTACGCATATTGTTTTCCGTGGCAGCGCCTTTTGCGCTCACCATGCATGTCCCTGCGGCGTGGATCCTTGGAAAGCCTTTGTACGGCTGGCCCGCATGGACGACATTTGTTACACCGCTTTCAGGAGCGGTCGTGTTTGCGCTGATGGTGCTGATCTTTAACCGCGGGATGAAGTTTTACAGGTCTACAGGAAGTTAAGCTCCCTGACCGCCGGGCATATTCTGTTCGTCGGGAGCGCCCTGACCATCGGGAGCGCCCTGGCCATCGGGAGCGCCCTGGCCATCGGGAGCGCCCTGACCGTCAGGCATACCCTGACCACCATAACCACCCTGGCCTCGTCCGCCGAAACCACCCTGACCGCCTTGTCCTCCTCGTCCGCCAAAGCCACCTTGTCCGTCAGGCATATCCTGACCTTCAAAGCCGCTTTGGCCATTAGGAAAACCCTGGCCACCGAAGCCGCCCTGGCCGCCAAAGCCCATTCCTCCGGTCACGTTGGAGGTCGTGACTATTGATGAGGCGTTAAGTGAAACCGAATTGCTGCCGTAAGTCACGGTATATGTCCCGTTCTTCTCGATAAGAGGAGAGGAGATGACGATGACCGCATTGCTTACGGTTTTTGTTGCTGTATAGGAGCAGATCTCATTGCCGTTTGCATCGCTCAGGCTTATCCTGTCGCCGGCCTTTACTGAGCCGCCCACTGCAAAGATATACTGTGTGGAGGAGTTTGAAGGAGATTCAAACATTCCCGAAGAACCGACTGCGATGACCGTACCGCCTGTTATCACGTAGGCCGTGTCTGAATCGAGCGCTGCATTGCCGCTGTCTGTGGGACCGTCCACAA
>JAEENL010000098.1 GCA_016283775.1 Lachnospiraceae bacterium
GAAAGGAGAGAAAAAATGATCAAGTTCAGAAATGGCTATTATGCCGATATCCGGGTGGAGGACCGGAGCAGGACCGTGATTTCCTACAAGGGGGGAGCACTGGAGGAAATGCGGAACCGTAAGGAAAAACAGGCATTCCTTCGTGTTTACGACGGAAAAATGTGGTATTACGCATCCACAACGGATACTGACCACCTGCAGAAAACATTGGACAGGCTGTACGAGGCGGCGACGGAAAACCCGGCGATCTCAGAGGACCCTGTGGTAAAACGCTTTGAAATAAACAAGGACAAGGTGTTTACCTTTGCGGACCACTCTATAAGGAATATCACGCTTGCAGAAAAGCAAAAGCTCCTGCTCGGCTTCCTTCCGATTCTCACAGAGGATAAGTGTGTGGTACTGCCCACGGGAACATATCTTGACCGTAACAGCATTTTTCATTTCATGTCCAGCCTGGGCGCGGACATTGAATATGACTATCAGACCTGCGGTCTCAGCTTCGGCTTCAGCATGGCTGAGGGCGAAAAGCAGTTCCAGGGCTTCTGGCAGAAGGGCGGAACGCTCTTTGACGACATGAAGGGTCTCGAGGAGGAACTGAGAAAGAATGTACAGGAGCAGGCCGCGTTCCTCAGAAATTCCGTACCTGTGGAAGCCGGAAAGTATCCTGTGGTGCTTTCGCCTCAGGCTGCGGGCGTATTTGCGCATGAATCCTTCGGACACAAGTCCGAATCCGACTTTATGCTTTCGGATGAGACCATGAAGAACGAGTGGCAGCTGGGAAAGACAGTGGGCTCAAAGATCCTGTCGATCGCAGAATGCGGAAGCATTGTAGGCTCCGGATTTGTACCTTATGACGATGAAGGCACGAAAGCACGTAAAAACTATCTGATCAAAAACGGTGTGCTTGCGGGAAGACTGCACAGCGCCCAGACGGCGGCAGCGCTCGATGAAGGCCTGACAGGCAACGCGCGTGCGATAGACTGCACCTTTGAGCCGATAGTCCGCATGACCACCACATACATCGAAGGCGGCGATATGGATTTTGATGAGCTTATCGCGCCCATCGAGAAGGGATATTTTATAAAGAGCATCAACCACGGCAGCGGCATGAGCACATTTACCATCGCACCGAGCGTATCCTACGAGATAGTGAACGGAAAGCTTGGGCGTCCGGTGCAGATCAGCGTTATTACGGGTTCGGTATTTGAAACTCTTGGTCTGATAGACGGCCTGACAAAGGATGTGGAACTGCTTTCCTTTGTGACCGGCGGATGCGGCAAGATGGAGCAGAGCGGGCTCCCGGTAGGCTTCGGCGGCCCGTATGTAAGGGTTGCTTCCATGAATGTACAGTGAGGGCGGAAAAATGGAAAAAGAATTTATCAGAGAGACAGAACATACAATAACCTTAAACGTGACTTCGGGGCAGATCGACAGCTACCGTGAGCTTGAAAAAACGACGGGTACCGTTCGAGTATACGATAATGGATGCATCGGTGTGGCGGGATGCCTGGGAGAACCTGATGAGGAGGCTCTGACAGCACAGGCTGTGGAAGCGCTTTCCTTTGGCATATCCTATCCCTGCGAGCTTGAGGGAGCGGCTGAGATCACGGAACTTCATGATGATGAGATCATACCGGTCTCGGAATTTATCCCCACAATGGCCGATTTCTTAAAGCGCATGGGAGAGCAGTGCCCCAAGATGGCGCTCTCAAACAAGATCACCATTGAGTATGGCAGAACGGAATACCGCAACAGCCTCGGACGGCATCTTCTGAGCTCAGGCGGACATCTTTCTATAGCGCTGCTCGGACAGAACCGTGGATCCGGAAATCTGTTTGACATGGTGTTTGCATGGCAGGGAGAGCATTTCGATGCCGACATGATCCTTGAAGTATTTAAAATGCAGTATGACGCGTTTTATACTCCCGCGGAGATTGAGTCCGGCCGCTGGCCCGTGGTCGCTATGTATCAGGATCTTTTCGGAACGACTCTGCAGCACTACATCGGAGATCTCTATGCGGCGGGCGCATCACTTCTCAGCGGAAAGCTTGGCGAAAAGGTGTTCAGCGATAAGCTGACACTGTGCGACGATATGAATCCCGATACATCGTTTTCACCCTGCTTCTTTGATGCGGAAGGCTGTGTGGCAAAGGATTACCGGCCTGTGTTTATCGAAAACGGTGTGCTCAAGGCTCTGGTGACCACAAAGAAGACCGCGGCACAATACGGACTGCCAAATCCCGGAACATCCACCGCGCCGTATGACGGTGTCCCGAACTTCGGTTTCCATGGCTTCTATACGAAAAAGACTGCGGAAACGATAGAAGAGCTTGTGCCCGGAAAGGCAGTGTTCATGATGATCGCATCCGGAGGAGATACCACGCCCGACGGACATTTTGCGACTCCCGTGCAGCTTGCGTTCCTTATGGAGAACGGAAAGATAGTCGGACGCCTTCCCGAGATCAGTATCGGAGGAAATTTCTTCGATATGCTGGGCAAAGACTACATCGGTACCGTACATGACTGGCCTTTTAAGAAACTTCAACTGACGGCTGTTATGATGGATGTAAACAAGAACTGACAATGCGCTGCCGTTTTGGAGGAAAGGATCGCTATGGGATTGTTCTCTGTTTTTAAAAAGCCCTCGGGAAACACTGAGGAATTGATATCCAAACTTCCGTCGCCCTTTGTTTTCACTCCCGACCCTATGCCGGGGAGACTGGCGGGAGTAAGGCACGAATACAGCGGTGGTTCCATGAATTTCGGAGACGATTTTGACATAGATGTCACCCCTTCCGAGATCGTGTATGCTTCTTTTTGGGATATTGACAAGAGCCGCGACAATAAGCAGGTTCTTAAGAATGTGTCTCTGAGCCCTGCCCAGTGGGGAAATGTCGAAAAAGCGGTAACGGATCTGTGGAACAGCGGGAAATGGAAAATCATCCCTGATGAAGTTTTAAACAAAAAAACTTCCCCGTCAGAAGAATTTATGCTCGACGGGGGAGACTATTCCAGATGGTTCTTGACGTTCGAAACCGCTGACGGCGCTGTGACGCGGCAGTACTATGATCCGTCGGAACGAAGGATCGTTACGCTAAGAAATGTACTTTTTGAACTTGCGGATCCCAAAGGCCGCGAGATCAAGTGGTATGAGGAGCCTTACGTTACAGGCATTTATTACTGGAACAGCAAAGAGTCCTATTCTTTCCAGTGTACAAGAAAAAATGCCGCTTCCGACAGAAACTATGATCTTTTTATACACGATGAGCGAAACAAGGAAAAAACATATGCCAGCAAAACTGTCACAAAGGCTTTCTTTGAGGAAATCCGGCCCGTTTTTGCATGGATAGACACTTCAGACAGAAAAGGCTCCCGTTTCGATAAAAAGACCGGCGTGACGTTTTATTATTCGGACGGCACACAGCCCTCTTTTGAGATAGAAAAAAAATATGCGGACGTCATAGAGGAGATACTGCGCAGGTATTCATGAGATAAGATCACAGGGGGACAAAATGGCAAAACGAAGATCAGTAAAACCGGTCTATTCAATGTGTGTCCAGCCTTCATTTATCATAGGGACGAATAATGAAGACGGCTCTGCAAACTTTGCTCCGATCACATGGGTGAGCGCAACCTGCGAGGAAGGCGGTGGATATTTGCTCGTGATCAGTATGTTCGGAACAAAGCAGACCAAAACGAATGTACTCAGAGAAGGTATCTTTAGCGCCAATCTGGTAAGCACGGATATGCTCCGCCTCATGGATTACTTTGGAAGCAAGCACGCAAAAGACGGTGAAAAAAAGGATATTCCCTATGCCGTAGTCCGGGGAGAAGTATTGGATGTTCCCGTTCTTGACGAAAGCAGGTGGGTATATGAATGCGAAGTGGCCAAAAAAGTTGAGACCGGAGAATCAACAACTTTCTTTTGCCATATCCGGAACATTCAGATGGATGCAAGGATTAACCCGGAAGACACGTTTGATGTAGATCTTGCGGTTCTTGATCCTGTTATCTATTCGGGAAGATATTACAGCCTTGGTAAAAGCCTCGGTAAGATAGGTGATGTGTCCTCAGACGCTTTGCCGTGAACTGAACGAGATCTCCATATAGGGAATTAGAGAGGGGTTCCGGCCCTTTTTTTTTTGCTTTAAGAAATATACAAAGAATATTCATTTTTTAATACTCCATAACATCAATTTTCTTTTGCAGTACTCCTGCGTAATCGTGGGCGGTTTTGCCGACTTTCTCAGGGTTGACGGGATAATGGATATTATAAAGAAGCCCATTATCGCC
>JAEENL010000099.1 GCA_016283775.1 Lachnospiraceae bacterium
CTTGTATATCTCTCTGTACTTCGGAACGTATCGATATTCCTCAGCCTGTTCCGAATAGTCCGCCCAGACATGTCTCGTCACGACTTTCGTATGGTTCCGGCTTAATGTGCACTGTTCCCGCTGGGGGCAGGCCTGGCAGATTTTCGGGTCGCTCTTGTATTCCCGGTAGCCTTCCCGATTCGTGGTCGCGTATTTCAAGACTTGGTTTTCCGGGCACAGATAGCAGTCGTAGTATTCGTCGTACACGTACTCATGTTTCTTGAAGAAGCCGTCTTTCGTCATGGGGCGTTTGTAAGGGACTACGGGGATTTTCCCGTCCCGTAGGATTTCCCTTGCGATTCCCGGCGTCTTGTATCCCGCATCGACGACTATGCTTTCCGTGGCTTGGCTTATCCGTTCCAGCTTTTTGTACAGGTTATGGAACATCTGGCTGTCGTGGATGTTTCCCGCTCCCACGACAAAGTCCAGGATGAAGTTGTGCTTGTCGCAGGCCGTGTTCGCCACGTAGGCGAACTGCCTCTCATGCTCTCCTTTGACGAAGAGACCGCTTTCCGGGTCGGTCTTGCTCTGCGTGATGGTCGTTTCCTGCTTTTCTTCCTTCGGCGGCAGTTTCCCTTTCCCCTGCTTTTCTCTGTCCCGGTCAATCTCGTCATCCAGTTCCTTCTGGTATTGCTTGGCCGGTTTCGTCACTTTGACCTGCTCGCTTTTGTTCTTGTTGGCGCTCGCCTTGATGTGCGTGCCGTCGATGAATATGGCGCTTGCATCGACGAAACCGGCGTTGACTGCTTCTTCCAAGATCCGCCGGAAGATGTGCTCGAATACGGCTGTCCCTTGAAAGCGGCGGGTGTAGTTCTTGCTGAAGGTGGAGAAGTGCGGGATCGGCTCCAGAAGTCCGTAGCCGATGAACCACCGGTAGGCGACGTTGACGTTGATTTCCTGGATGGTCTGCCGCATGCTGCGGATGCCGAACAGGTACTGGATGAATACGATTTTGAAGAGGGATACCGGGTCTATGCCGGGGCGTCCCATGTCGTAAGGGGAATAAAGCCCCTCGACTTCCTCGTAGATGAAGCTGAAGTCGATGGCACGGTCAATTTTCCGCAGGATATGGTCTTGCGGTACTAAGTCTTCCAGTGTGATGAACTGGATTTGCTGCTGTATGCGGCGATCTTTTTTCCGATACAATGCGTTCACCCCTATCCACAGCTATTATACCATAGATAGGGGTGATTTTGGGGTTTGTCGACAGTCTGATCCCCCGGCATAGCCGGGGGTTTTATTATAACGGCCCAAAGGGCCTCAAACTACCAGCGGCGCTTAAAAGCGCATGTACGGTCCGTCCCTTGCATACTATTTCCTGCTACCCGTAAACGGGTCATTCAAATCCAGCGTCAACTGTTCTGCCATCTCATCCTCCTTCAATTGTTCTTGTATATAGGTGGCAATCTTTTTCTCATTCTTGCCTACGGTGTCCACATAGTATCCTCTGCACCAAAACTGCCTGTTCCTATACTTGTATTTCATATTGCCCCATTTTTCATAGATCATCAAACTGCTCTTGCCTTTCAGAAACCCCATGAAATTCGATATACTCAATTTCGGTGGGATTTCCACCAGCATATGGATATGATCCGGACAGGCTTCTGCTTCCAACAGTCTTACTTCTTTCCATCTGCACAGCTCCCGTAAAATCTGTCCAATCTCGTATCGCTTCTGCCCGAAGAATACTTTTCTCCGATACTTCGGCGCAAACACGATATGGTATTTACAGTTCCATTTCGTGTGTGATAAACTATGCACATCATGACTCTTGGTCATTGATAACCCTCCTTTGATTGATATGTTGCAGTTGACGGACCGCAACTTCATCTTATCACAGGAGGGCTTTTTCATTCCTTTGAAGACTCATACCTATAAGGTAACTGAACCCCCGGTCGAACCGGGGGTTTTCGAGATACAAAAAGTCCCTCGGATATCTCCGATGGACTTTTGAAACGGATTTCGAACAA
>JAEENL010000100.1 GCA_016283775.1 Lachnospiraceae bacterium
AAGTATTGTTGACATCGGTCTCAGCAGGCATAGGATAACCGTATTCCGCCGAAACGGGGCCTGTGAGCCTTGTGTATTCCTTATCCTCGAACTTGAACTCGGACTTTTCGTAATTCTCATAATATCCGTCAAGTACCTTGAGGAAAGCGGTGGGATCCTCAAACTTTCCGTAAAGGAAAGCAACAGAGTTTGAAGGATGATAATAGAGGCTGTGATAGTTCTTTAATGCTTCCCATGTCATCTCCGGGATATGGTCGGGATTTCCGCCGTAATCAAATCCGAGAACGGAGCCGGGAAAAGCTGTCTTGTAAGCCATCTGTGAAGCAAACCTGTTGAGTGTGAATGAACCCTGCATCTCACTGTAAACGGTTCCTTCAATGATCATTTCGTCTTCCGGCTTTTCAAGGCGATAACGCCATGCTTCGGTACGGAAGATCTTTTCATTCTGAAGGATGAGCGGATGATAGCATGCATCCGTATAGTACTCGGCAAGCTTTAAAAGCTGTGCTTCACTGAGCGAACCAACAGGATAACAGGTCATTGCGTCTGTGGTATAGGCGTTTACATAGGTATTGTATGTCTGATAAGAAACCGCCCACCAGAGCTGGTCATAAGGATACTTGTCCGAACCGCAGAGGCAGGAATGCTCAAATACATGAGGAAGTCCTGTGTCATCGACGGGTCTTGTGTTGAACGTGAGCTGGAACGCTCTGTTCGTATCCTCATTTGCAATGTAAACAAACTTCGCGCCGGTCTTCTGATGCTCATAAAGAGAAACGTCCGACTGGATGAGAGGGAAATTCCTCGTCTCAATGAGCTTGAACCCGTAAACGACATCAGGGTCCGGTGTGGGTGTGGGTGTCATTGTGGGTGTTGCCGTCGCTGCAGGCTCCGTGGGTGCCGTTGTCGGTTCGGGCGCCTTTGTGGCTACTGCCGTAGGCTCAGCCTTCGGTGTGTTCGTGGTCTTGGCGTCTTCGATCTTGACACCGCAGCCCGCGAAGAGAGATGCCGCAAGACATGCAGTCAGCAGCAGAGATAAAAACTTCTTCATTTTTCTCCCCTTTCAGGTAATAAAATCGCCGGTAAGACCATCGGGCCCCACCGACGTGATTTGTGTGACATTATACAGCAAAAACAGGTTCAAATCAAGAAAAATGTATACACGGATGCATCACGTCCTCGGTAGTTTCGCCCTTTCCTCATCCACCACCGACTTGTCCAGTCTCTCAAACAATATGCCGATCTCTGGAAGAACGTATCCCGCCTGAACGCTCTTATATGTCCAGCTTTCATCCTGATTGAACCAATTGCACACCTTTTCGGAAGAGAACGGAAGGAAAGGCGCCAAAAGGACCGCCAGATTTGCTATGATCTGAACGCACTGATAAAGCGTGTTTCTGCAGGCTTCTTCATTGCTTGTCCTTGTTTTCCAAGGCTCCTGCTCGTCAAAAAACTTGTTGGCTTTTCTTACCACCTCAAACACTCCCTCAAGCGCATCCTTAAAGCATCCCTTTTCGATGCGGTCGGAGGTCGCGGTATAGAGATCATGTAAGGTACTCTCCCAGTCGGCCGATAAACAGCCCTCCGGCACAATTCCGCCGAAATACTTATTTACAAAAGCAAGGCTCCGGTTGATGAAATTACCGTATGCTCCAAGCAGTTCCCCGTTATGATCGTTAACATATTCGACCCATGAAAAATCCGCGTCCTTCTTTTCCGGTCCGTTGGCAAGAAAATAATACCTTAATGAATCCGCGTCATACCGGTCCAAAAGGTCCTTTACCCAGATCGCGTAATTACGGCTCGTCGAAATCTTTCTTCCTTCCAGCGTCAAGTACTCGCTCGACACTATCCTGTCGGGAAGGTGATAGCCACGGCCATGCGCAAGCAGCAATGCAGGCAGGATTATAGTGTGAAAAGGGATGTTATCCTTACCGTGCACATAGTAATGCGTCGCGTTCTCTCCGAACAGTTCTTCAAAACTCTCGCCGTTCCTGTCGGTCACCTGTTTTGCTGCCGACAGATATCCCAGCACGTTTTCGGCCCAGATATAGATTGACTTTTTTTCATACCCTTCCTTCGGGACGGGAATGCCCCAGTCAAGATCGCGTGTCAGCGCTCTGTCACGCAGGCCCTCGTCAATATAACGGTTTGTGAATGCTATTGCGTTCTTTCGCCAGTATTTGCCGCTATTTACAAGTTCTCTCAGTTCCTTTTCCAATTTTGTGACTGCGAGATAAAGGTGCGTGGAAGGCCGGAATGTCACAGGGTTTTTGCATGTTGCGCAAACAGGCTCCTTTAGATTTTCTGGATCGAGGACCGTGCCGCATGCATCGCATTGGTCTCCCCTTGCAGGTTCTCCGCATTTCGGACATGTTCCGACAACAAATCTGTCTGCCAGAAACGATCCGCAGCATTCGCAGTACGCCTGCGGAGTCTCTTTTTCGTAGACGTACTTTCCTTCATACATTTTCCTGTGAAATTCCCTGACAAATTCCTTATGTGCCTCATCCGACGTCTTTGTATAACAATCATAGCTGAAACCCAGACGTTTAAAGCAATCCGTAAACTCTTCATGATAATGGTCGCTGATCTCACGCGGCGTTTTTCCCTCTGCCTTTGCCCTTATGGCTACAGGCGTTCCGTGGCAGTCGCTTCCGGACACAAAATAAACCTTGTCCCCACAGGCTCTGTGGTATCTTGCAAGCACGTCTCCGGGCAAAAGGCCTGCGATGTGCCCGATGTGTAATGAGCCGTTGGCGTAAGGCCAGGCTCCTCCGATCAAAATATTTCTGTTCATTTCTGTTCCTCCTCATGAATTAAGATCGATAACAATAAGCTATTAATGTTTTATGGTATAAAAAAAGCCCTCCTCTCTGAATAAAATTCAGGGACGAGAGCAATATGCTTCGTGTTACCACCCTAATTCACCCATACCTCACGATATGAGCCTTATCAGCTACGGACGGGAAATGATCCGTCGATAGCCTGTCACTGTAACGGGTGAACCCGTCGTAGCCTAAGCATTCCGCCTCGGTACGCAGCTCCAAGACCATGTTCGGATGTCGCTTCCTTACCGGCTCTCACCTGCTCCGGCTCTCTGTGGAGGTCCTGACAACTTACTCTTCTTTTCACGGCTTTGCTGTAGGTTACCACAAAAGGATGTGTTTTTCAAGACTAATTTCTTTTTTGAAAACCCCTGTGGTCAAACAAACTCACCAAACACAGTGTTCGCGACGTCCGTTCCGAACTCAGTCAGTCGAATGTTTTCCGCGTTTTCCTCGATCAGTCCTTGTGACAAAAGCCGGTCCAAAACTCCCGGAAAAGCATCGTCCATCGAGATCCCGAACCTGCGCTCAAACTCAGTCCGTGATACGCCTTTCGTGAGTCTGAGTCCAAGCATCATAAACTCGTTCATGAGATCGCGCCGGTCCAACTCCTCTTCCTGTACACGGGCGGCGGGACAGGCAATGTACTCCTTAAGGTCACGCACAGCGGAAAGCCTTTTGTTTTCCAGAAGGGATGACGCTCCGAGCCCAAAACCGTAATATTCCCTTCCTGTCCAGTATGATGTATTGTGCCTGCTCTCTCGTCCGGGGCGCGCGTAATTTGATATCTCATAGCGTTCATAACCGTGAGCCCTCAGCATTTCTTTTGTCAGCGCATACATCTTCCTGTCCGTCTCCTCGTTGGGAAGCTCTGTGCGCTGTTTGCCATGAGGCCCGTATATGTCAAAAAACGGCGTTCCCTCTTCGATGATAAGACTGTAAGAAGAAATATGGTCGGGCTCCAGCGCAATGATCTTTTCAAGGTTTTCCCTGTATTTCTCTATGCTTTGCCCGGGAAGCGCCGAAATGATATCCACCGAAAGATTCTTAAAGCCGGAAAGCCTCGCGAGTCTCACGCATTCCTTTGCATCAGCGAAGGTATGTATCCGCCCGAGGAGCTTCAATTCCTCATCATCCGCGGACTGGATGCCTATGGAAATCCGGTCAAAGCCCATTTCTCTGTAAGCTTTGAGTCGCTCTTCCGTAACTGTCCCCGGGTTCACCTCTATCGTGCACTCTTCGAGCCGCCTGCCCTCTCTGTCAAAAAGGACCGTGTTCCCGTCACCGTCTTTTTCAGCCCGCAGTCCGAACCTCGCGCACAGCGCCCGCATCACGGCAGCGATGTATTCATGCCTTACGGATGACGGCGTTCCCCCGCCGAAATAGACGGTGCGGACATTGTATGTGTCCGTCCCTTTTGCATTTTCTATGTCCGATATGAGCGCAGAAACGTACTCCCGGACAACGTCATCGTTTCCGGGAGCCGACAGAAAGTCACAATATCTGCATTTTCTTACACAAAACGGGATATGAACATATATCCCGACGTCTTTTTTATCAATCATCGTCGTCAAGCTTGAGCACTGCCATGAACGCCTTCTGAGGAACTTCCACGTTGCCGACCTGGCGCATACGCTTCTTTCCTTCCTTCTGCTTTTCAAGCAGCTTTTTCTTTCTCGTGATGTCACCGCCATAGCACTTTGCAAGGACATCCTTTCTCATCGCGGAGACAGTCTCACGAGCGATTATCCTGCCGCCCA
>JAEENL010000101.1 GCA_016283775.1 Lachnospiraceae bacterium
GGAAGAACCGAGGAACAGTATCCTCTTTCCCTTTAACGGACTGTTTTCTTTTACATTCATCTTGTTTCCTCTCTTTGCGTTTTTTTGCCGAAAATACAAATAAATCGCATATGATGCTGTTCATATTCCCGTAGATATGATATAATATATATATCATATTTTAAATGTTATAACATTTATTTTCGAATTTTAAAAGATGTGAGGGGAGAAAATTTTTATGTATTTCAGTGAGGAACATTATATCACAAAAAGCGGGAAATATGGGCTTTCCATCAGATATTCAAACGCCGGAGGAAAAAAAGAAAGCGCAGAGCTTTCCGTAAACGGCGTAAAGAAGACCATAACCCTCATTCCCACAGTAAACAAAGAGACCTTTACCGAGATTCCCGTAAGCTTTGTGTTGCCCGACGGGAAGCAAAAGATAACGATATCCGTTCCGGAAAAGTGCAAAAAAAGCCATGCTTCCTCGGACGCTGTCTGCATTTCTTCGGTAAAGCTTTTTGAGATCTATGAAGCGTGCGATGCCGGTTTTTCCGGTTCGATGACAAAAGAGCAGTGCCTCGGAAACCTGCCCGGTTTCACTCATGAAGGTGACGGGATCAAGTTCAAGGTTTTTGCCGGAAAAGCCGGCACTTACGCTCTCAGGATACGATACGGCGCGGGGAACACAAACTCCGAGCCTCAGAGCGTGACGCTTGCGATAAACAAGGAAAAACAGCGTCTCCTCCTTGCTTCCCTTCGCACTCTCGACATAAGAAGTGATTTTACCATGAACGTGCGTCTTAAAAAAGGTGCAAACAACATTTCCTTTGTAAAAGAAAAAGACGATACGGGAAATCTCATCATCGACTTCATCGGGATCATCCCCTCCACACCGTGTTATGTGGGGAATGTCCGCTCGGTAAAGGGCCTTGGAACGTCAAAAGTCGTTTTTTCCTGCGACAACGCGGATGTCCTTATCTCATCCGTATCCGGAAACGCAGTAAAGATATTTGCCGATCCCGAGCGTAGTTTCAGGACCACTTACGACTCCTTCACAGTGATCAACGAAAACGTGGCCCCCGAAGCGTTCGAAGTGAGCGAGACAGGACGCTCCTACACTCTTTCTCTCTCTAAAATCCGGATAAAGATAAACAAAACGCCGTTTTTTGTGACTTTTAAAGACAGCGAAAACAATGTGATCATGCAGAACAAGCCTTCTTCCATGGGATGGACTCCCTCAGGAGAATGCTTTGTAAACAACCGCATCTTACCGGGAGAGCGTTTTTACGGACTTGGTGAAAAACTGAATGGCTTTGAGCATACAGGACAGAAAGAACAGATGTGGGCCGTGGATGCATACGGTGCCGCAAATGACTCTTCCGTCCCTGCATGGGAAAACGGCAAGTGGTATATGTCAAACCCGTATTATGTGAGCTCTGCCGGCTACTCTGTGCTTTTTGACAACTCCTCATTTACGGAGTTCGATCTCGGCGCTTCCAGAAAAGATACCTGCACCTTCAAAAGCTCAAATCCGAATCCCGGCGGAAAGCTGATCTATTACTTCATCTACGGCCCTTCCTTTAAGACCGTAACAAAGACCTACACGGATATGGCGGGAAAAAGCTTTTTCGCGCCCAGATGGGCTTACGGGAACATACAGTGCCATTACGGCTACAAGCAGGAAGACATCGAAAGAGTCGCGGAAACCTACAGAAAGCTCAGCATACCCATAGACGTCATCCTTTCCGACATCGAATGGTATGAATACCTATGCGCTCCGACGCTCTTTAACAAAAAGAACTACCCCGATCCCGACGGCATGATAAAAAAGCTGAGAGACCTCCACATCCGTTACGGGCTCATAAACGACCCGAACATCACCGACCGCGATGACAACGCGTTTTACAGATACGGTGAAGAGCACGGATTTTTTGTAAAAGATGTGTCGGGTCACACCCGTCAGATAACCTGGCCGTGGGGCGGTCCGTCCGGCCTTGTGGATTTCTTCGATCCCAAAGCGGCCGCCTGGTGGGGCACACTTCTTGACGGCATCATAAAACAAGGCGTTTCCTGCATGTGGCTCGACATGAACGAGCCTGCAAAATACAATCCCGACTGGTATTTCCGGAACGAAGAAGGACGCCCCTACGGCACCTTCAACGAAGTCAAGAACGCCTACGCGATCATGCACCAAAAAGCCGTATTTGACAAGATGACCGAAAACGGAAAAAGAGCATTTCTGCAGACACGTTCGGGTTACAGCGGCACACACAGGTATGCTTCGCCCTGGACGGGAGACATCCAGGGGACATGCAGATCCATGCATGAGCAGATAATCCTCGGAACAGGCCTCTCACTCACAGGGTATAACTACTGGGGTTTTGACATCGGAGGGTTCTTTACCACCATCACTTCCACACAGTACAAACGCTGGGTGGAGCTTGCGACCTTTACTCCCGTGCACCGCTTCCATTACTGTGAAGGAGTCGAGGAAAAAGAGCCCTGGACACACGATGCGCTCGAAGTGTCAAAGAAATATATAAATCTCCGCTACCGCCTCATCCCGTATATGTATTCGTTTGCCGCGGACAGCATCATAGGCACCGGCCTTGAGGGAAAAGCGGATGAAAACGGGACCGGGCTTCCGCTCGTTCGTCCAATGCTCATGGAGTTTCAGGACGATCAGAATACCTACGGCACAGACACCCAGTTCATGTGCGGCACCGCTTTTCTTGTGGCTCCCGTGCTTGACGACAGCGAAGAGAAAAAAGTATATCTTCCTAAGGGCCGCTGGTATGACATTAACGATCCGTCCTCGGTGTACGAAGGAGGTCGGCATATCGTTTATCACGCGCCTTTTGATGTCCTTCCCGTATTTGTAAAAGAAGGCTCAATAGTGCCTCTGCAGTCGGAAAGACAGTACATGGACGATCCCGCAGCCTCGGACACTCTGACCGTAAGGATCTATCCCACGGCAGGAGACAGCGAAAACTCGTTTGTGCTCTATGAGGACGACGGTACGAGCGACGCATATAAACAAGGCGTGTATGCGCTTACCCGGGTGGACTGCAGCGTTATGAACGCGGCAGGCGACTGTGCTATCTGTATTTCCGTATCGGAAAGGTCCGGGAAATACAAAAAAATCCCCAAGCGTGATGTGGTCTTTGAAGTTCAGCTGCAAGGCCGTGAAACGGCTTTAGTCTCGATCGGGAACAGAGACCTTGCAGAGCATTCAAAAGACAAGCTTGCACAGACGGATGAAGGATTCTCGTTTGATCGTAAAACACAGTTGTGTACGATAAAGACAAAAGACACAGGCGATGCCTTTAAGATCATGCTCCTTACCAGGTGATCCCAAAAGAAAAAAGGAACTCCCAGCAGAAAACAACAGACCAAAAAAGGATGAAAGCCAAACGCCTCCATCCTTTTTTTGGTTATGAATGAATGAAAAATATCAGAAATCCGCAGTTTCAAGAAGTCGTTTTATAAATATCCACGGAAGCCCGGAGTCAAGGAATATATCCTTTAAGCAGGAACCCCTGTTGTTTAGTATCTCATGCGTAAGCCTGTCTTTTACAGAGGTCTCGCATTCAAAGAATGTGAGTTCTCTGAGGACCGCTCTTTTTATACGTTCCTCATTATCTGCAGCAAACCCGACTTCCATCTCTATTTCTTCGCCAGCCTTAAGGCCGCTCAGAGTCACGCTCAGACACTTGTTGTCATCCGTGCACGGTTCTTCTTTTATGCCGTTCCGGATGAGCGTCACATTTCCACTTTCGATATTTTTAAAGAACAATTCAAAGCATCTGTTCTCCCTATATGCTCCCGCAGCCTCCTCTGTGGTCCTGATCGTGAGTTTTTGCCTGTTTTCTCCTGTCTTTACGAGTTCAAAGCATGTATCCGACCGCACGCCGTCCTTGTCTTCATGAAGTGTATAAGTACCGTCACCGTTAAAGAGCATGATTTCAAGTTTTTCGGGCGTGTCACAGGCATTTCCGTGTCTTCTTGCGTCAAGCACAAAGACTGCTCCTTCTTTCGCAAACACCGGAATGGAATCCATATATCGCACTGCGCTTATGGTCTTTCCGCCGTTGTGCTCGTCACCCGTAAATATGTCCGTCCATCTGCCATGTGGAAGCCACACTTTTGTTTCCGCCATCCCGTAGTTTTCGGATCTTGTTATCACAGGCGCCACAAGGAGATTTCCACCAAACATATACTGATCTCTTGCCCTGTATGCCTCTTCTTCCTCAGGATGATCATAATACATAGGCTCTGTGAGCGCACGACCGTTTAAATGCGTTTCATACGCCGCGGAATAAAGGAACGGTATCATCCTGTGTCTCAGGCGAAGGAAGGATTCTATGATCTTACCGGTTCCGTTCTTATATGCCGAGGGCTCCTTGGTGAAGGTAAGGCTGTTTGAGCAGTGCAGACGGTTTATCGGAGAAAACACGCCAAACTGCACAAATCTCACGTTCAGCTCGTTGTCCTTGCCACCCGCCATATGACCGCCTATATCATGGCTCCACCAGGAATAGCCTGCATTTGAAGCAGTCGCCGTAAAATACGGCAGGAACTTTAATGTCTCCCATGTCACATGAGTGTCGCCCGAAAAGCCCAGCGGATACCTGTGAGAGCCTATCCCGCAGTATCTCGACAATATGAGCGGAAGGTGTTCTTTTGCGTTATCCGCGAAATGGTAATGATTCAACGCTATCAGCGGGTCAAGCCCCTTTACTTTTGAGTTGTTCCCCTGCTGCCAGTCGATCCACCAGAAATCCACACCTTCATGTTCATAAGGCTTGTGAAGCACCTTAAAATATGCGTTTATGAATTTCTCATCCGTTATGTCAAACCTGATCTGCTGCTCGCTCTTTGGATCGATATCCATGGCCTTTGCCATTTCTTCGTACGCATCCTCAAAATAGCGCACGCCGTCCGCAGGATGGAGATTTAATGTGACCCTTAGCCCCATTTCGTGCAGTTTCTTTAAGAAGCTCCTGTAGTCCGGAAAAAGCTCCGTATTCCAGCTGTACCCGGTCCATCCGTTCGCGTGCCCGTGAAGATCGTCATTTTTCCCGTCTTCCGTGATATGCTTTACCCTGTCAAGGCTGTATGACCAGTGCCAATCCATATCGACGGTCGCGACGGTAAAGGGAATATCATCTTTTTCAAAATCCTCCATGAGGTGAAGATATTCCTTCTGGCTGTAGTCATGATATCTGCTCCACCAGTTTCCGAGCGCGAACCTCGGTACAAGTGGCACACGCCCCGTGATCATGTAGAGTTCTCTTATCGCGGCGCGATAGTCATGCCCGAAAGCAAATACATAGATATCCGCTTCGGTCTCAGGTCTTTCGCGTATCAGGCCGTCGTCATCAAGTATCACTGATGCAGCGTCATCAAACACTGCCACTCCGTTTTTTGCGAGTACGCCCTTTTCAAGCTTTATCGGGGTCTGCATGAGCGTATCACGATCCCACACCGTGTAAAGGTTTCCGTTACAGCAGTCAAGCGTCCTGTAGGTCCCGAGAAGATTCTCAGAGTCGTTCAGTGTTACTTTCTTCCCGTCTCTAAAGACAACGGTTCCGAAGGGCTCTCCATCATTTACGGAGAGTGTGACAAGGTCCGTGCTTATCTGAAGTTCGTTCCCGTCTTCGTAAATACTGAACCGGTTCTTCGGCATGTCTCTGAACCAGACCACTCTCGTGGCTTTGTCGAGATACTCTCCGGCTCTGTCCTTTTCTATCCTGAAAAGTCTGTCGGAAAGCACCGTTATCCTGTAATCCTTAAAATAAACTATATTCTCTTTGTCTGCGACGGGCGCCGTATGCGCCTTTAAATGTCCGTCAAGCATGTCTGCCCCTTTGTCATCCGACGATACCGCTTCTCTCGATGCCTTCGGTGACCTGCTTCTGCACAACGATATAGATGAGTATGAGCGGGATGATCACCATGAGGCTGTAGGTGCCTGTGAGCGCGATCGTGAGCGGCTGTCCGCCTTTAAGTCCGAGTTCCTTTCCTGCGACCATCATTCCTTCAAAGCCCTTGCTCAGAAGGTTTGAAAGTGTCTTGATCCTGCTGAAGAACATCTTTGAATACAGCGTATCGGTCCACTGCCATGCGAAACCGAACATAAAGATGGTGACAAGCATCGATTTTGCATTTGGAAGGATGACAAACCAGAAAGTCCTGAAAACTCCCGAACCGTCAACGTATGCGGCTTCCTCAAGTTCCAGCGGGAATCCTCTGAAATACTGTCTCATCATGTAGATGTAAACACCGTTCTTAAATCCAAAACCTGTCACGGAAAGGATGAGGAGCGGCCAGAAAGAGTCCATGAGGTTGAGTACCGAGCCGGTCGTCGCTTTAAGGATACCGAAAATGTCAAAGTATCTGAAAAACAGATACATAGGCGTCTGGTAAGTCATGGGCGGTGTGATGATCGTAAGGAATACTACCAGCATGATCGCGCCCTTTCCCTTAAAATCAAACCGCGCAAGGCCATATCCTATGAATGTGCACACCATCATCTGTATGAGTCCCGCGAAGGTCGATATCAGAAATGTGTTGAAAAGCCCTTCCCAGTAATTTAAGTACGAAGCCGCGGTCTTGTAGTTCCAAAGGCTTATCTTTCTCGGGATATAGACAACGAGCTTGTCGAGAAGGTCGTTCTCCGACATGAAGCTCATGGACACTTTTAAAAATATCGGAGAAAGGATGTAATAGCACAGTCCTATCAGTATCAGATACTGGAACGCAGTAAAAATGATCTTTCTGCCGTTTTTGAACATGTGCAGCTTTTTGTTTTTGTTCATTTTTACCTCCTAGTCCCTGTTCTGATAAAATACAAACCGTCTTGCGACGAGCATCACGACAGCCACCACCGCCGCTATGATACCGAAATATATCCAGGCGCCCGCCGACGCATATCCGTAGGAATTTGCAAGGATCTCCTCCTGGATGATCTTCATGACATTGTTGTTGTACTTCGTAAATGAGTCAGCGATCGTATATACAAAGTTTACAAGTATCATGGGGCTCACCATGGGCACCGTTATCTTCCAGAAGCTCTCCCACTTTGAGCAGCCCTCGATCGCAGCGGCTTCATAGAGTGAAGACGGGATCGACTGCAGGCCCGAAAGGAAGATGAGTATCTGCACTCCGGAATCGTTTATCACGCCGTAGATGTTCTGTATCGCGCGCTCAACGATGTTCATGATCTCAGGTGAGAACCTGAACACGTTCTTTAAGTAATACATAAGGCTTTCCACGTTGAAAGCGTCGCTCATCTCCTCGGCCGTGGTCGTGATCTCTCCCATATCGAGGTTTGAAAAGGCTCCGCGGATATTGTTCAGAGCATCCGCTTTTGCGATTATACCCGTTGCGAGGATAACCGGTATAAAGAAGATCGCTCTGAATATCGTCCTGCCTTTGATCTTACGGTTCAGGAGCATCGCCACAAAGAGGCTGAATATGGGAACTATCGCGAGGTTTAGGAACATATCCTTTACCGAGGACCACATCTGTTCCGTGTAGTACTGATGCACCCGGAGCATGTAATAGAAATTGTCTTTTCCTACCCATTTGGTCGAATATCCGCCTCCCTGCTCCATTGTCACTTCCATGAAACTGAAGCCCACGGAACGAGCGATGAGTATCATGAAAAACAGGAAAAAGCCGATAACGAACGGAGAAACGAATACCCAGCCCATCCTTGCCTTTTTTGCCGCAAGAGAAACGCCTTTTTTCTTTTTGTTCCTGCTCATTTCAGCGCTCCTTTCACGAGGACAAAATCAAGTGCCGGAATATCCTCACCGTTTACGGACACAGGTTCTTTGGTGTAGTTTACAAGGACCGTATATCCGTTACTGTAGACCGTGGCATACACACCGTCCATCAAGATCTCATGATCGGTGATGAACGCATCCTTTACAGGACCGAGAACGGCTTCCATCCTTGCATAGCTTTGTGCTATCTCTTCTTTCCACTTTGAATATCCGACATCAAACAGATCTCTTTCGACGATAAAGGATTTCTTGAGGATCGCGCCGTCAGCGTCACACACCCTGAAATAGGGCGCGCACCCGTATTCGACGTACTTAAGGATCTCTGTTTCCGGATCCTGAGAAAGATTTATCGGATATCCCGCATAGGTCACAATGCCGTGGAGCGCTATCTGGATAAACGGAACGCTTCTTTCTTCGACAGTGTATCCGCTGTCAGTCATCGGAAGAGACAAAATGTAGTCCGCATCGGAAAGCGTATAGGAATTGCCGCCTTCGACCATTACCGAATCATACCGCTTTGAAGCTCTGTCCATCACTTCTTTCATGATCTTCAAGCTCTCCTGGCGGTTTGTGTAATCCGACTTTTTATAGTTTGAATTAAGGACTTCTCCCATTGTTCCCGCAGAAATATCCGTAAGGCCGAGCTTGTCATATTTTGCGGTCATTTTGTCAAAATACGAAAGCACCTTTTTCGGATTTATACAGAACTCCCATCCACGCACCGCTTCGACCGTCGGATTGTAAAAAGGATAGAAGGACTGCTTCTGGAACAGGTCTCTGATGCCGTCCTCCGACTTGATAAACGCAGGGTTAAAGCCGTTTTTGTTTGCAAACGAGGAAGTGAGGACATTGATGTCCATGAAAAGCTCCGCGTTCAAAGCGTCTGCTGCCTTTTTAAGTTCCTTAAGCTCATGTTTCGATCCGACCTTGTTCTCGGTCTTTATGCCCTTTGGAACATCCGTGTAATAGCCGTTGTTGCACCATGCGAGATATCTGAGTTTTATGCCGCTCACTCCCATTTCGGAGAGTTCCGAAAGGATATTTCCCGCCTCTTTGTAGGATGTGACTTCCACGTTTCTGTAGCCCGGGATGCCGAGCACTCTTGTGTTGTTCCCGACCGTCCCGAGCGTCTCGATAAAGATGGGAAGCGAGCCGTTTTCAGTCTTTTTCTCTTTTCTGCTGCTTAAAATGAAGTCTCTGTAGGTCTTTGCCATCCCCACGTAGTCTGCATCATCACCTGTGAGTAGCCAGTAGCTCAGGGAGATCGTTCCTGTATAGCCCTTTCTGTCATACTGTACCCAGGGAGCCTGTTCCATGGTGTAGGACTCATACTGGGCGTTCTGACTGAGGATAAAGGTGGCATATGCCGTATTGTACGAGTGAGTGATGTTTCCTACCTGATTGCAGATGAGCGTGGTCGCATCTCCGTCCGTAACGATTCCGAAGACCGCATGTTCACCTGTCTTTATGCCGAACACCGGATTTCTGTACTCATAATAATCACTTCCGCGGTCTGTCTTTGCTTCAGCGCCGTCGGGACCGTAGGTGCGGTTTGCCGTGTATACCGAGTTGAGCTTTCCGTCGTTGTTAAAAGGCACAAGCGCTCCCGATCCGTCAGGAACAAAGACATAGCCTTCTTCTCCGACTTTTCCCGCTCCGAGGAAAGGGAAAATGCGAAGCTGTGTGAGGATAAAAGCGTCTTTGTCATAGTCGATGAGTCCCGCGGGGATATTCACCTTTAAAGCTCCGTCCTCAAGGAAGTACTCCATGACCACCTTAAAGCAGGGGAACTGCTCAGCCTGCGAAACATAGTCGAGTTCGGCGTAATCGGCCTCCATCTGCTCATAGGTGTAGCCGCATTCCCTGAAATATTTTTCGAGATCCTCCTTGTTCCTCTTTGTCGCGGAAGTCTTTAGCACATAGATGTCGCTTTTCTGAAGAGCGGGGAATTTCTTCTTCTGATCTTCGGTGGACTTGTCCATCGTATAGCTTATGTAAAGTGCCTTCGCTTTCTTTGCGACTGAGCTCCCGCTTGCGGCCTCCATGTCGAGAAGCACCTGCTCAAACCTTGCGGCGCTTATGATCTCGGGGATCAGACGCGCGGAATCTTCACGTCCCAGGACCATCTTCACGCCAACGCCCGAGCCGTCTTTTAGCGGCGCATAGTAGATCTGTGAAAGCTCCGCGGAGTTTGTGAGACTGTCAAACACCACAGTCTTTTGAGTCTTTATGTCATAATATGTGAGAAGAAGCGCGGAGCCAAGTTCCTTTTTTGTGTCCGCGCCACCGGCCTTTGGATCCGATGCGTATTCCTGAGGGATCGACCAGACCTTTTCTCCGGTCTCCTTGTCCTCAAGAACAAGGCCTCCGGTCTTCT
>JAEENL010000102.1 GCA_016283775.1 Lachnospiraceae bacterium
CTCTGCGAGAAGATCGCCTTTTTTAACTGTGTCACCTTTTTCCACATAGATCTTCTTTACAAGGTACCCGTTAAGCTTGAAAAACTGGTCTGCCTGTTCCTTTTGAACATATCTGAGAGTCAGTTTGTCAGAGAGCACAACATCGGTCTGCTCAGCTTCAGTAAGGGAATAATGTGCTTCCTTTTTGTCCTCGACAAGGACTATCTCCTCCTGCTTTTCCTTTCCGCAAGCCAGAGTGCCGGCAGTCAGGGCAAAAACACAAAGAAGGGATGTTATGCGATGTATGGTTTTATTTGGATTCTTGTTTGCCATTGATAATTCTCCGAATGTAAACATATTATGGGAATCATACAAGGGATAATGATAAAAAATCCATAAAAAAAAGTCAATCCGTTATTGCCCATTTATTGCTCAAATCTTGCGGATAATCGATATGAGAATAAAAACATGGGTTTTCGGTTTGGGTTCGGCTTGGGGTTCGGCTTGGGCTTTCGGTTTGGGTTCGGCTCTTTTCAATACCATCAAAAAGTGACGACCATGGATGCATATCCATGGTCGTCACTTTTTCGTGGACCTGAGGGGAGTCGAACCCCTGTCCGAAAACCCATCCGCTCTCGTTTCTCCCATCACAGTCTGTTATTGTGCTTTCGCATTTCCCTCGGTGTATCGCAAGCAGACACGCGGTACATCTCGGTAGCTTCATGGTACGCCCGCGGGCTCAAAGCTTTGCCCGTGTCGTTTCCTGCGAGGATGACGCCGGTTACTCAAAGCGCAGGTGCTTCAAGGCCGACGCGCCGCCATTAGGCAGCGAGTGCTAAATTATCTTCAGCGTTTAATTTTAATTTGGTGTTTTAACGTATCGCCTCTACGGATGGCTGCAAAAGGTTCAAGATCCCCGTCGAAACCGGAGCAAGCCCATATGCATATGATATTGTATCTGAATGATAACAGAAATAAATGTCAAAAACAAGTCATTTCAGTGTCATTCGTCGTCTTTTTTGAACACCCACGCGCGCTGTATCCTGAACGAGATAAAGAACAGGAACACGTCAACTACTGCTTTTATGAGTGTCTTAAAGAAATTGTTCGCGAGGAACAATGCTGAAAGCAATGCCACAAACGCAGCGGAAAAACAAAGCTGTATCACCGCAAGAATATAGTAACGGCCGAGTGTCCCCTTTGAATGCGATCCGAACACGACGTGCTTGTTCATCTTGTAGTTGAACACCGATGACACCACGCGGGCCCCGGCCGTAGCAATGTATACGACCAGCCAGTCCTTTGAAAAGGCATGTCCGAACATGGTCACTCCGCCCGTCAGGATATGCGAAAAGATCATGCTGAGCAGGAAAAACATCAAAAGGTCGATCACCGATGACGCGCCCGAACTGAAAAGGTATTTGAATATCACCTTATAGATCATGAACGAGTCCCTGAAAGGATGGAAATGCGAGGTCGAATTTTCCTTGTCCTCGTAAAGCGTTCTGATCTTTACTTCGGAAAACGGTATCTGCCTTGTCTGCATCTCGAGGAGCATGTTGGTCTCATATTCAAAGCGCTCGCCCTTGATCTCGATCATGTCCTTTAAATACTTCGCGGGTATCGCTCGAAGTCCGGTCTGTGTGTCGCTTATCTTTATACCGCAGAAAGCTCGGAAAACAAACTTTGTGATATTGTTTCCGGCTTTTGATTTCCAGGGCACGGTGGGATCGGAAAAATCACGGCAGCCAAGCACCACCATTCCGGTCTCTTTCATTTTGTCGGCGCATGCCTCAATGTCAAACGGCGCATGCTGATTGTCGCCGTCGATAGTTACGACGCCGCTCCCGGCCTTTCCTGTTTCCAGAAGATATGAAAAAGCTGTCTTTAACGCCCTGCCCTTGCCTTTGTTAACTTCATGGTCAAGAACGACTACGCCGGGCTTTGCGGCAGCCTCTTTAAAAGGCGCCATATGAGCCTCGTCGCTCCCGTCGTTTACGATCACTATTTTGTCAAAGCCCTGTCTTATCACTCCGTCTACGACCAGATTAAGCCTGTAATCGGGATTCAGGGAGGGCAATACGATAACCACATCGCTCTTCATATATCAAAAAGACCTCTCACACTCTAATCTTAAAGTTTCTTTCCATCTCGCGGTTCAATTCCTTCTTTGCGGTGGTCTCACGTTTGTCATAGTTTTTCTTACCGCGCGCAAGTCCTATCTCCACCTTCACGAGACGTCCCCGTATATATACCTGCAGAGGCACAAGCGTATAACCCTTCTGCATGACGTCGGCATTCAGCTTTCTTATCTCAGCCTTGTGCATAAGGAGCTTCTTCGGTCTTAAAGGATCGCGGTTAAAGATGTTCCCCTGTTCATAAGGGCTTATATGCATCCCATACACGATGACCTCTCCGTGTTCGATCTTTATGAACGATTCCTTTATGGAGACTTTTCCCTGTCTCACGGATTTCACTTCCGTTCCGAAAAGTTCTATTCCGGTCTCGTATTTCTGCTCGATAAAATAATCGAAATATGCTTTTTTATTGTTTGCTTTAAGAGCAAACTCCTGTTTTTCAGCCATTTCTCACCTTGCTGCGGTTTCTGCCGTCTGTTTTTCCAATGCGGCGCGGTAACGCTTCTCGCCTATTATCGTGAAAAGTGTTTCTTTTTCAGTTTTATCGACATCTATGACTTCTACGAAAAGCTTCTGCCCCAGAGAATAAGTCTTGTGCTTCTTTTCACCCGCGATAAGGAAATGCTCCGCATCAAAAACATAAAAATCATCCTTGAGATTTCCCATGGTCACGACGCCCTCGACCGTGTTCGGAAGCTCAACATAGATCCCGCGCGCGGAAAGCCCTGAGATAACGCCCTCGTAGACTTCTCCGATGCGTTTTTCCATATATTCCGCGTGTTTCCACTTTTCCAGATCGCGCTCCGCATTTTCCGCGCGTCTTTCAAGCCTGCTGGTCTCGGCCGCGACTTCCCCGAGGATTGTATTATAATGGTTCTTCCTCGATTCATCAAGAGTCCCGTGCAGGTTTTCCTTTATTATCCTGTGGATCTGAAGGTCAGGATACCGCCTTATGGGGCTCGTGAAATGGCAGTAATACTGCGCGGAAAGTCCGAAATGTCCCAGAGCCTCGGTAGTATAGCGTGCCTGTCTCATCGATCTCAATGTGAGCCTTGAGATGAGCGGTTCTTCATCCGTGCCCGTTATGGAATCGAGGAGTTTTTGCAGTTCCTTGGGATGCACGTTTTCCTTGTTCCCTTTTATGACATATCCGAAGTTTTTCACAAACATCGAAAGCTTGTTTATCTTGTCCTCGTCGGGTGCTTCATGCGTCCTGAAAAGGAACGGCAGATCCTGCCAGTAATAATCCTCCGCCACTGTCTCATTTGCGGCGAGCATGAAATCTTCTATGAGCTTTGACGCGTCATTTCTTTCATCAGGAAAAATGTCGACAGGCGCGTCGTTTTCGTCAAGTTTTATCTTGCATTCCTCAAAATTGAAATCAAGTGCGCCGCGAGAACGTCTATTTGCGCGAAGTTTGTCCGACAGTTCTTTCATGAGAAGGAACATGTCCGTAAGCCCACCGTACTCGGCGCGTTTTCCATCGGGATCTTTTAAGATTTCGGCGACTTCATCATAGTTCATCCTGCGGGTGACGTTTATCACGGTCTCTGCTATCCTGTGTCCGCGAATCCTGCCGTTTTCATCTGTCTCCATGATGCAGGACAGTGCAAGACGGTCTTGTCCGGCATTCAGCGAACATATCCCGTTTGACAGTCTCTGAGGCAGCATAGGCACCACTTTATTTATCAGATATACGCTGGTACCGCGCTTTAACGCGCTTTCATCGAGCGCAGATCCTTCGGTCACATAATGCGAAACATCAGCAATGTGTACCGAAAGCTCATATCCGCCGTCAATGCGTTTTACCGCCACTGCATCGTCAAGGTCCTTCGCATCGGCGCCGTCTATCGTGACTATCGTTTCATTCCTCAGGTCAAGCCGCCCATTGATATCCTTTTCCGATATCTTGTCCGGTATCGCCTCGGCTTCGTTTGCGACTTCCATCGTAAACTGCGGCATGATGTCATACATCCTGAGCACTGTTTTGAAATCCGTCTTCGGATCGTCGGCATCGCCGAGTATCTCACTGACACGGCCTTTCGGACGCTTGTCCCCGCCGTAATCGGTAATGTGCATTACTACCTTCTGTCCGTCCTTTGCGCCCTTTGTGTGTTCGCGCTGGATATTGAACAGAGCTTCTATCTTTCGGTCATCGGGAACGACCATCCCCGACTTGTCTTTTGCTGCTTTAAAAACGCCTATGATGTCGGTGGTGCCGCGTTTCAGTATGCGTACCACTTCTCCCTCAGCTCTTGCGGTCTTTGTGGCAGGTTTATATACCTTTACCACTACCGTATCCCCGTCAAACGCATTTTTCCTGTACTTTGCCGGGATAAAGACATCTGCCGGTGCTTCCTCGGCTTCTTCGGTTTCCGGCGTAAAAAAACCAAAACCTTTTGATGTTGCCGAAAAGGTTCCTGTCAGTTCATATTCTGTTTTTCTGTTTTCCTTTTCAGCCATATCATCCCACCCCGGAAATACTCCAAAAACGATAAAAGGGCGCATATGCTGCGCCCTTAAAATCATTATCGATCACCAGTTAAGGTTTAAAACAACCGACAAAGCTATGAAAAGAACCGTGACGATCCTAGTGATCATCTCAAGTCTTCCTTCCATCGAGCGTCCTTTGTTCTTGCCCCAATAGGTTTCCGCCATACCGTTTACGGCTCCCGAGAGACCCTGAGTTCTGCTCTCCTGAAGCAATACAACGATGACAAGAGCAAGGCATATGAGAACATACAAGATTGTAACTGCCACTCTTAAAGCTGCCACTTTTAACACCTCCAAACGCGAGAGTTTTTTACTGTCATGCGAGAACCCTCGCATCAAATGCAACGGATAATATTATACTTAAAATACTCCGATTTGTAAATATCAAATTTAAATCTTTGCCCGATTTTGCTTTTAAAAGCCTTACAGATCGTATTTCTTTGTCGCGATGTCTTCCTTGATCTTTTTGATGAACTCGTCAACGGGAACAGTCACGCTCTCCTGCTTTCCGTGAAGTCTGAACGTAACCGTCCTGGCTTCCTTTTCGTTATTTCCGAGAACAAGGATGTAAGGGATCTTCTGGATCTGAGCCTCACGCATCTTGTATCCGAGTTTTTCGGAACGGTCGTCATACTCTACGCGGATGTGATTCTCATACATAAGATCGTTTACTTCCTCGGCATAAGCGCAAAGCTCGGGATCGTCGTTCTTTACAGGCAATACCTTAACCTGAACAGGTGCAAGCCACAAAGGAAGGTTTCCTCTTGTCTCCTCAAGGATGTAAGCCATGAAGCGGTCAAGGGAACCGAGGATCGCGCGGTGGAGCACCACAGGTGTCTTCTTTAAGCCATCGGCATCGATGTATGTGAGATTAAACTTCATCGGCAGGCAGAAATCAAGCTGACATGTCGACAGTGTATATTCGTTACCCACAGCGGGCTTAACGTTGATATCAAGCTTCGGTCCGTAGAATGCGGCTTCACCGATCTCCTCCGTGTAGTCGATCTTGAGGTCGTTCAGCACTTCACGGAGAGCGTTTTCAGCCTTGTTCCACATCTCATCGTCCTGATGGTATTTCTTTGTATCCGCAGGATCGCGGAGTGAAAGAACGCAGCGGTAATCTGTGATGTTGAAATCCTTGTAAACGTCCTTTATGAGCTGTACTACGCTTGCGACCTCGCTCTTAATCTGGTCGGGTGTCACAAAAAGATGCGCATCGTTCTGGCAGAAATGACGTCCTCTCTCGATGCCTTTGAGCGTGCCGCTCGCCTCAAAACGGAAATCGTGAGCGATCTCACCGATACGGATGGGAAGCTCCTTGTAGGAATGAGGGCGGTTTGCGTAGATCATCATGTGATGAGGGCAGTTCATGGGACGGAGCACAAATGTCTCATCCTCGACTTCCATTGCAGGGAACATGTTTTCCTTGTAATGATCCCAGTGGCCGGATGTCTTGTAAAGATCCACCGTACCTACGCAAGGCGTGAGCACGTGATCGTACCCGAGCGCAAGTTCCTTGTCGCGGATATAGTTTTCGAGCTCGCGCCAGATCGTATAACCCTTGGGAAGGAACATGGGAAGTCCGCGTCCGATAAGGTCGTCCGTCATGAAGAGCTGCATTTCCTTACCGATCTTTCTGTGGTCTCTTTCCTTTGCCTCTTCAAGTTCCTTTAAATGAGCCTCAAGTTCTTCGGGTGTCGGGAAGCATACGCCGTAAACACGCTGGAGCATCTTGTTTTCGGCATCGCCCTTCCAGTATGCGCCGGAATGCTTTACAAGCTTAAAGTTCCTGCAGAGCTTTGTGTTTTCAACATGAGGTCCGCGGCAGAGATCCGTGAAATCTCCCTGCTCGTAGATAGTGATCTTTCCGTCCTCAAGGTCATTGATAAGGTCAAGCTTGTACTCATCGCCCTTAAACATCTCAAGAGCCTCGGCCTTTGAGATCTCCTTGCGCACGATGTACTTTCCTTCCTTCGCGCACTTCTTCATTTCCTTTTCGATCTTTGCGATATCCTCGTCAGTGAGGACCTCATCGCCGAGATCCATGTCATAGTAGAAGCCTTCGGCAACTACCGGGCCCACCCAGAACTTGGCGTTGGGATAGAGCCTCTTTACTGCCTGCGCCATAAGGTGAGCGCAGGAATGGTTCAACGTGTTCAGTTTTTCGTCTTCTTTGAAGTTTACCATAGTGTTTCTCCTTGTCTTTCTCTTAATGAGTATTTTCGGCCGTTCCCTGGACTTATCATGCATTTTGCAAAAACATGATATAAAGAAAGCACCCCCGAGGGACATGCCTCAAGGGTGCATCATGCACGGTTCCACCTTGTGTTTCACTCATGGGACGCTCTATGCGCTTTTACGCACTTTGTATCCCCGGCACTGTAACGCTTGCCATGCGGCAGGGCTCATCGCCCGCGGCTCAGGAGTGGTCTTCGGATATCCCTGTCATAAACGGCTCGCACCAAACGCCGCTCTCTCTGGATGCTTCAGATATCTTACTCTTTCCGTCATTGCTTTTATCGTGAACAAATAGTAGCACAAAGGAAAAAGAAATGCAATAGGGATTTTTCTGTTTTTCACAAGGATCACGCCTGTTTATAAACTGTCATCCAGCATCCTTCTGTGCCCGGTGTGTTCTCGGGAGCCTTTAATATTCCTTTTTCTGTCAGTGCTTCAACCACGGAATCAAATACCGGAAAACTTGCAAGGTCGTTTGCGTATTGCCAGTCGGGAAGAAGATGTTCCGGCACGTTTTTCCTGATAATGTGCGCGATCTTTTCCGCCACCCGCTCCGCTTCTTCTTCAAAACAAGGCTCGTCCATGAGTTTTTTGCTTACTGCAAACAGATTTTCCTCATCTTTTGCCTCATTCACAAGGATCGCTGTATAGAGCTTGTCACCTTCTTTAAAAAGATAACCACATTCCACCGCTTTTGCCGCATGCTCCTTATCGATCTCCGAAAGTGAGGAAATATCAAGCCCATATATCGCACGGATGGCAAGCTGCAACAGGGCGTCCTGTGCGAGATTATGTGCACAATGAAAGTGGGGGGCAATTCTTGAACAATAGATATTATCCACGTGTACCGTATCATACCCGCAGACATTACTGCCGAATATCCCGTCAAGACCACTTCCGTAATGCGTTCCGTTATCGATATAGCCATAGACGGTAAAAGGTCTTTCGGAAACGGCTACATCAGAGAAATATCTGCTTTTTAATATACTGTACACCTTATTGCCAAAGGCCTCGGAAATGCGCTTCACCTGTTGCCACATGATGAGGTCCGGTGTCACTTTTTTATTGATGTAAGGAAAAGCCAGATATTCCTCCATATGCTCTTTCACAAATCCGATAACCGTGTCGCAGACTCCCGGGATCTCGGAAATGTAGGCCTGCTGCGCGCTGTCGATCACATCCTTTTCCAGAAGGATAAAATTGATCGCATATCTCCCGCCGTCTGTTTTTTTCAGCATTCCGTATTCGCCGTTCATGCCGTTCTTAAGGATCTCAAGTTCTTCTTCCACATAAGCCGTGGGAACGTTCAGCTCCTCAGCTATCTCCGTGGCCGTTCTAGGTTTCTTATTGCAAAGTCTCACGATGTGCTTTGAAAACATGCGCGTGCAGACCTCTCTCGGATCGCTCCACGCAGGGTTGCCGGTCCCCCATATCACAAATTCGGTCTTGTCCAGTGCCAGTGGTTTGGTATATGTCTCTTTCATTTCTTCTACCTCGCTTTTGATCTTTTTTCTTGCAGAAAAAAGTCTCTGACGCACCGAAACCTCGCTCGTTCCCTGAAGTTTTGCGATCTCTGCCGTCGAAAGAGAGTCAAGATAGTACATTATCATGACTTCACGGTATGCTTTTGTGAGAAATGCGATCCTCCGATAGATCTTTTTTAGGTCATCCCCGTCATCCTGAGGTTCCTCTTCAAAAGGGATGTTTTCCATCATTTCCTCGGGATCGCCCTCCGCAAACATCATGTTTTGCCTGCTTTTCTTCACAGAATGATCGGCATAGACATTTCTTGCGACCTTCCACACAAACGGCCAGAGATCCTTTATCTCTCCGTCACTTCCGGAAGACTTCACAAGCTCAAAAACTATGTCCGAGCACAGTTCCTGTGCTTCGTATCCGTCGCCCGTACGCGAATAGCAAAAGCCGTACAGCTTTTCAAGCAAAGCGTCATCAATGTTTTTAAGCAATTCTTTTTTCTGCATTAAGTGTTTTTGCCGATGCCTCTTTGACAGCGGCTGTCCTTTCAAAGCGCTTGATCAATGCTTTCACACATATAGTCTTTGTGTTCTGACATTTGTTATGCGAGGTTAAAAAAATTTTTTAAAAATAATCCACCCTTCCGGGAAAGCCCAAAAGGGTGAAAAGTACACGTTCAATCGCTGTTCTTTCCGTACACTTCCATCTGAGTCAGCGCGGGGAAAGGACTGGGATCGTCGGCTTTTATGAGGTCCGAGAGTTTCACCCACTCGATGCCCTGCTTTTTGATGTCAAATATGTGCGGTACGCCGGACTTTTTCTCCATTTTAACGGTTTCTTTCGTTCCGTCGGAAAATGTGAAAACAGCGGTCACCCACCAGTTGTCATGCGGGAAATCGGCCCTTGTGTAAAGCCGTATCTCGTCTATGTCCACTTTTCTGCCAAACTCGATCGTGAGTTCCGCATCGTCCTGACGGTTTATCCCCCAGGATTCGTAAGGCCATTCACCATGGGACTCAGTCGCAAGGATGCCGTCTATCGCGTTCTGAGCGGCAAATACCGACTCTCCTCTTGTTTCTACATTTGCATGTGCATGAGGAAATACACCGGCGGCCTCATGGCGGTCAAAAGTGTTTAAAGCCAGATTCCTGTATGCGGATATCTCAAAATCCTCTGCAAAACGTATGGACAGATAGTGCCTGTTTCCCGAAAAAGCAAGGGGATTCAGGTTTTCCTTTTTTTCGTAAAAAGGAACAGGGTATGTGACCGTGTCTTTTGTGATGAGCACAAGTGCCTCCTGCATCGCTGCATCGACTCTCACAACGTAATAGCGTCCTTCCTCAAGTCCTGAAAAACTTATCACGTCGCCCTTTCTGTATTCACCGTTCCACGCAAGCACCGCCCGGTCTGTGCCTTCTGCAGACACCTTCGGTACATGATCCCATTCGTTATAGATCTCGATCCTCATAAAACCCTCCGATCCTGTGTATATCATTAACCCTGAAGAAGTGAAAGCACGCCCTGAGTCGCCTGATTTGCCTGGGCGAGCATCGATGTGCCGGCCTGCTGCAGGATGTTGTTCTTTGAATACTGCACCATCATCTCAGCCATGTCCACATCACGTATGGTCGACTCTGCGGCCTGCATGTTTTCCGCGGTGTTGTCGAGGTTGCTTATCGTATGCTCCAGTCTGTTCTGAACGGCACCGAGAAGCGCTCTCTGCTTAGAAACCTTTGCGATGGCTCCGTCTATCGCGCCGATCGACTTTGACGCAGCCGATTGGTTCGAAAGATCCACGTGTCCAGTGTGCACTCCAAGCGCCTTTGCGGACATATCGTCTATCGAAAAGCTCATTGTCTGCCCTTCGTTTGCTCCGACCTGAAGTATCACGCCGTTCCCGCCCGATGCAACGTTATATTTCGGCTGTCCGAGATATGCGTCTTCATCGCCAAGCCCCTGTCCTCCGGTCATGTTCATCCCGTTTACCACGGTAACTGCGCCGTTTGAACTTGATGTCATTCCGCTGTGGCATCCGACCGAAAAGTTACTCGTGACAAAAAGTGTATTGGGTTCATCCGGGTCCTCTCCGCTTAATTTTATTTCCAAAGGAACGCCGGCTTTTGCGATGATTGTCTCAAGATCCTGCTCGGAGTATTCCTTGCCTGACATCAGATGAAGTTCAAATGTCGAAGCCCTAGTGATCTTTCCGTCCGCATCATATGTCGGCGCATCGATCTCTTCAAATTCCTCCTGCCCCTCTTTTGCGTCAAAGCTCATGATGATGTGAAGATTAAAGTCTTCACCGTATTTCTTTGCGATGAACTGGATCTTGTTTGCTCCCACAAAGCCGGAAGCCGTGATCTCTACGGTCTGCGACGAGGCCTTTATTCCTTCGACCGTACCGCCGTCAATGCCATTATAGTCCGCTGTTCCCTGTGTATATGAGCCGTAAGTGAGGCAAAGCTTTACATTTGCCGGGGAAGCGGTCGCAGTAGAATCTTCCTGTTTTGCTTTTTCTATCAGGTCGTCTATCTCAGCCTGCGTATATGTCGCATTTTCCGCAAGGTTTAAGGTAAGCGTTTTTCCGTCGTTGGACCATATCGCAGATTCAGAACCCGCAACGGCATTATTCTTTGTTGCGATCTTTACGCCCTTTACATCGGATGTTAGAAAACCCTTGAGTGTGGTGTCGTAAACGCCGAATTTAGGGCCGGATGAAGTAACGTTTGTTGATGCCGCGGAAAGCGAACCGTCAAGGAGCGGCATGGTATTGAACTCGGTATCGGTGGATATGCGGTCAAGCTCCTCCTGGAGCTGTGAGATCTCATCCTGCAGATTTCCGCGGTCGCTGTCGGTCTCGGTTCCGTTGGCTGCCTGAACGGCAAGTTCTCTCATTCTCTGTAAAATGGAATGTGTTTCAGCCAGGGCGCCTTCAGCAGTCTGTATCATGGAAATGCCGTCATTCGCATTGGATGATGCCTGGTTCAGGCCTCTTATCTGGCTCCTCATCTTTTCCGAAATGGCCAGACCCGCAGCATCGTCGGCGGCGCGGTTAATCCTGTATCCTGACGACAGTTTTTCCATGTTTTTTGAAAGGTTCCCTGTCGTTATCCCAAGCTGTCTGTTTGTGTTGAGTGATGATATGTTGTGCTGAACTACCATTGCCATGTGTTAGTACCTCCTCCGGTCCTGTGCGGTCAAAAACTAAAAAAGCATATATCACTGTTATTGTTATCGGCAATTAAACACGGCACTTTACACATTATAAAAAAAAGTCCCGCAAGGTGTACCCTGCGGGAGCTTGTGTTTTACTATTTTCTGACTATCAGAGACTCTCCTGTCATCTCGGCGGGCTTTTCCATGCCCATCATCTCGATCATTGTGGGAACGATGTTTGCAAGGCATCCGCCCTCTTTAAGCGAGAAGGAAGGATCTGCGTTCACGATGAGGAAAGGAACAGGATTGGTTGTATGTGCTGTCCAGGGATCACCGTTTTCATCGATCAGCATCTCGGCATTTCCATGGTCTGCGCAGATGAACATCTGACCGTTTACTTCCTTTACGGCGTCAACTGTTTTTCCTACGCACTCGTCAACACATTCGATTGCCTTGATGCAGGCTTCCATGATGCCTGTATGGCCAACCATGTCGGGGTTTGCAAAGTTGCAGATGATCACGTCATACTTCTGAGATCTGATCGCTCCGCAGAGTTTCTCGCAAACTTCGGGAAGGCTCATCTCGGGCTTCTGGTCAAATGTCGCGATCTTGGGCGAATCCACAAGGATACGGTCCTCACCCTCAAACTGCTTCTCTTCACCACCGTTGAAGAAGAAGGTAACGTGGGCATATTTCTGGGTCTCGGCGATCCTGAGCTGTTTAAGTCCGTGCTTTGAAAGGAACTCGCCAAAGGTCATCTTTAATTCTTCGGGAGGATAAGCCACGGTGACATTAGGCATCTCGGCATCATACTGCGCCATGCATACATAGTGGAGCGGGAAGAAACCGTTTCTTCTCTCAAATCCTTTGAAATCAGGATCCACAAAGCTTCTTGTGATCTGGCGCGCACGGTCGGGACGGAAATTGAAGAATACAACGGAATCACCGGATTCTACCATACCGTTTTCGTCGATCACAGCAGGGATCATGAACTCATCGGTCTTACCGTTTTTGTAGGAATTCCTGATCGCCTGTACGGGATCGCTTTCTTTAACGCCCTCTCCGTAAACGATCGCAGAATATGCTTTTTCGACACGGTCCCAGAGATTGTCTCTGTCCATCGCCCAGAATCTTCCGCAGATGGTGGCAACGGAGCCCGTGCCTATCTCCTTCATCTTCTTAACGACTTCTTCCATGTCGTCGGCTGCCGATGCGGGCGGAACGTCACGTCCGTCAAGGAAAGCATGCAGATATACTTTCTCTAAACCGAACTGCTTTGCCATGTTGAGAAGTCCGTAGATATGGGTGATGTGGCTGTGTACGCCTCCGGGAGAGACAAGTCCCATAAGGTGAAGTTTCTTTCCCTTTTCGGCGGCTGACTTCATACATGCCACTAATGCGGGATTCTTGTAAAATGTGCCGTCCTCGATATCCTTGCTGATCTTTACCAGCATCTGGTATACGATGCGTCCGGCGCCCATGTTGGTGTGTCCGACTTCGGAATTTCCCATCTGACCGTCGGGAAGTCCGACAAAGAGGCCCGAAGCCTGTCCCTGTACATAGGGGCATTCCTTCATAAGTTTATCCATGACGGGTGTTTTTGCCTGCGCGATGGCATTTCCCTCTGTTTTGGGATTGAGGCCGTATCCGTCAAGGATAAGCAGAACTGTAGGTTTTTTGCTCATAAAAATATTCCTTTCAGAAATCGCCGGGAGAGGCTATGAACCTCTCCCGACGTAGGTAAGCATCTGCTTTGACTTCGGAAACAGCTCGTGACCACGAGCCCGAAGTCAAGATGCTTACTTGTTATAATTAACAATCTTACCGAAATCGGGTTTCAGCGAAGCTCCGCCGATGAGACCTCCGTCAATGTCAGGCTTTGAAAGAAGCTCAGCAGCATTTGCTGCATTCATCGATCCGCCGTACTGTATGCGTACTGCTTCAGCAGTTGCTGCATCGTAAAGCTCACCGATCAGTTTGCGGATGAGTCCGCAAACTTCCTGTGCCTGATCCGCTGTAGCTGTCTCGCCCGTTCCGATGGCCCAGATAGGCTCATAAGCGATAACAAGCTCTTTAACCTGATCTGCCGTAACACCGTCAAGATCCCAGGTGATCTGTCTCTTTACCCATTCGGCATAAGTGCCCGCTTTGCGGACAGTAAGGGACTCGCCGCAGCAAAGGATGGGCTTTAAGCCGGAAGCAAAAGCTTTCTTGACCTTCTGGTTGATGAGGATATCATTCTCGCCGAAGATGTCTCTTCTTTCGGAATGACCGATGATGATGTACTCAACACCGGCATCCTTGAGCATCGGAGCGGAAATCTCACCGGTAAATGCGCCCTTGTCTTCGATATAGAAATTCTCTGCACCGATATGTACGTTTGTTCCCTTTACAGCCTCGGCAACAGGTACGATGTCGATGGCAGGTACGCAGTAAACAACGTCAACTTCATCATTCTTAACAAGGTCCTTTAATTCTGCGCAAAGAGCAACTGCCTCGCTGGGAGTCTTGTTCATCTTCCAGTTGCCTGCGATGATCTTTTTTCTCATTTGTTAAGCTCCTTAAAACTTGTTATATGATCCCGTTTTCCGGGATCGGTCCTATTTGTCGTTAGCTGCTGCTACGCCGGGAAGTTCCTTGCCTTCAAGGAATTCAAGGGAAGCACCGCCGCCTGTGGAGATGTGGGTCATCTTGTCACCGAAGCCGAGCTGGTTAACAGCTGCTGCGGAGTCACCGCCGCCGATAATGGTAACGGCATCGATCTCAGCCATAGCTTTTGCAACTGCGATCGTACCCTTTGCGAAATTGGGCATTTCGAATACGCCCATAGGTCCGTTCCAAACGACTGTCTTTGCATCCTTAAGAGCGTCTGCATAAAGCTTTCTGGTCTCTTCACCGATGTCAAGACCCTGCTCGTCTGCAGCGATCTGTCCGCGGCCTACTGTATGGAAAGGAGCGTCATTTGAGAATTCCTTTGCAACAACGGTATCAACGGGGATGAGAAGCTTGACATTGTTCTTCTTAGCCTTCTCCATCATCTCTTTTGCATAATCGAGATAGTCCTCTTCAAGAAGAGACTGACCAACTTCCTCACCGAGAGCCTTCATGAATGTGTAAGCCATGCCGCCGCCGATGATGAGAGTGTCAACCTTGTCAAGAAGGTTGTTGATAACGGAGATCTTGGAAGAAACCTTGGAACCGCCGAGGATGGCAACGAAGGGACGCTTCGGGTTGTCAACCGCATTTCCGAGGAAATTGATCTCTTTCTCCATGAGATATCCGACAACAGAGGTCTTAACAAACTGGGTAACGCCTACGTTTGAGCAGTGAGCTCTGTGAGCGGTACCGAAAGCGTCGTCAACAAAAACATCTGCAAGAGAAGCAAGTTCCTTTGAGAATGCCTCGCCGTTCTTTGTCTCTTCTGCTCTGTAACGTGTGTTCTCAAGAAGAACAACGTCGCCGTCCTTCATTGCCGCAACGGCTGCCTTTGCATTGTCGCCTACAACGGTGGCATCTGCCGCAAACTTAACAGGCTGTCCGAGAAGCTTCTCAAGAGCTACGGCAACGGGAGCAAGTGAAAGCTCAGGCTTCGGCTCTCCCTTCGGCTTTCCGAGGTGTGAGCAGAGGATGACCTTACCGCCGTCATTGATGAGCTTCTTGATGGTAGGAAGTGCCGCAACGAGACGGGTATCGTCGGTGATGACACCGTCAGCGAGCGGAACGTTGAAATCACAGCGTACAAGGACTCTCTGGCCCTTAACATTAATGTCGTCTACAGTCTTTTTGTTTAACATGATCTTTTTCCTTTCTGTTCAAAAACGGGTCCGGTCCATCATATAGACCGGACCCGTACAAGGTCATAAATATGGGTTAACGATCATCAGTCGTTAAGAGAAGCATCAAGCTCTGCGAAGTACTTGATAGTACGAACCATCTGGCTTGTGTAGCTGTTCTCGTTGTCATACCATGAAACAACCTGTACCTGATAGAGGTCGTCACCAAGAGCGGTAACCATGGTCTGAGTAGCATCGAAGAGTGAACCGTACTTCATGCCGATAACGTCAGAAGATACGAGAGGCTCCTCGCTGTAGCCGAAGGAAGCTGAAGCAGCAGCCTTCATAGCCTCGTTGATGCCCTTCTTAAGGGAATCCTTGTCAACGCCTGCCTTCTTAACAACAGCAACAAGGATGGTGGTGGAACCTGTCGGAACAGGAACACGCTGAGCGGAGCCGATGAGCTTTCCGTTGAGCTCAGGGATAACAAGGCCGATAGCCTTTGCAGCGCCTGTGCTGTTGGGAACGATGTTTGCAGCGCCCGCACGTGCACGACGAAGGTCACCCTTTCTGTGAGGTCCGTCAAGGATCATCTGATCGCCTGTGTAAGCATGGATGGTGCTCATGATACCGGACTGGATAGGTGCATAATCGTTGAGAGCCTTAGCCATAGGAGCGAGGCAGTTGGTCGTGCAGCTTGCTGCAGAGATAACCTGATCGTCCTTTGTAAGTGTATTCTCGTTTACGGAGAATACGATGGTCTTAAGATCGTTTCCTGCAGGAGCGGAAATAACAACCTTCTTTGCACCTGCCTGGATGTGAGCCATTGACTTCTCCTTTGAGCAGTAGAAGCCTGTGCACTCAAGAACTACATCTACACCGAGCTGACCCCAGGGAAGATCTGCAGCCTTGGGCATAGCATAAATGGTGATCTCTTTTCCGTCAACCGTGATTGAACCGGGGGTAACTACCGTCTTGCCGTCTTCAGCAAAAACGGGCTCCTTTGAAGCAACGGTGTGAAGATTCTCACCGATCCTTCCGCAATAACCGCCCTGAGCTGTGTCATACTTAAGTAAGTTTGCAAGCATAGCGGGGCTTGTAAGATCATTGATGGCCACGATTTCGTAGCCTTCTGCTCCGAACATCTGTCTGAAAGCAAGACGTCCGATACGACCGAAACCATTGATCGCAACTTTAACTGCCATTTTTGTATCCTCCTGTGATCACGCATTATCTGCGCATATTTGTTATCCGTATTTACGGATTATCCTTTAAGCAGGTTGCCCTGCCGGGGTTCGGATGTTCACCCGGAGCCGGAAAAGGCTCCGAGGGGTATTAAAGCACATTGTTTATTTTTTGTCAATATCGTCTGACGGCGATCCGCCAAAAGATATTTTTTTACTGCTCAACCGTTTCATCGGGAAGGATGTTGACCTTTCCCTCGTAAAGCTCCTGAATGGCTATCGACAAGGGCTTGTTGCACTTGGGGATGACATAAGGCTCCGCACCGTCGATCAGCTGCCTTGCGCGTTTTGCGGTAGCAATGCAGATGGAATAACGGGAATTGATGACCTTGTGCTCTCCTTCTGCGTTTTCGTTTATTCTCTGGCTGAGTTCAGCGTAAGATGGATGTATCATTTCAAACTTCCTCTCTGATAAATTATGTGCGACAGGTATTATAACACACTATGTCAAAATAATCGAGCATTTTTTGTCGGTGTGACAAAAATAAACAAAAAACCCTATAAAAACATCATTCGATATTCTGGATCTGCTCTCTTATCTTCTCGATTTCGGTCTTTAAGTTTATCGCTATGTCGGAAACCTCAAGGTCATTTGATTTTGAGAGCGTGGTGTTTGCCTCGCGGTTCATTTCCTGAGCTATGAAATCAAGCTTTCTTCCGACATCCTTTCCGGAGTTCAACGTATCCTTCATGTTTGTGACATGCGCGCGGAGTCTCACCATTTCCTCGTCGGTGCATATTTTGTCGGAAAAAAGTATTATCTCGTTTGCGAGCACAAGCTCCGATACCTGGTTGTCGCCGAGGAGTTCCGCAACCTTTGCGGTGATCTTCTCACGATATTCTTTAACGATCTCCGGACTTCTTTCCGTGATCTTTTCCACCATTTCGTTTATCCCGTCAAGTTTTTGGAAAAGATCTGCTTTAAGTTTTTCACCTTCCGCTATCCTTGTCTCCACAAACTTTTCGGAGCACTGTCTTACAGCAGTTTCAACGGCCTTCCAGAGATCCTCCTCATCGATGGTCTGTTCCTCCATTACAAGGACCTCAGGCATACGCGCTATGGTGGAGGCGTGGATATCGTTGTCAAGTCCGAACGTGTCTGCAATCTTCTTGATGCTTTCCACATACTCTCTTGCGATATCCTCGTTATACTTCACGCACTGTCCGCCTTCGCTCTCATCTTCGTACGTGATGAAAACGTCGACTTTGCCGCGGCTTATATATTCCTTCAGAACGTTTCTTATCCCTGCCTCAAAGAAATTGAGTTTTTTGGGCATCTTGATCGTGATCTCGGAATATCTGTGGTTCACGGACTTCATCTCAACAGTGATCTTTCTTGTTCCGTCCGAATACTCGCTTCTTCCGAAACCGGTCATGCTCTTTATCATTGGTATGGTCTCCCTTCAGGTGTTTCGTCAGTTCATCGTTATCACATGTTCCTGCGGTCTTGTCGCCGGTTCTGCCGAAACAAGCCTGTAAACGGGACCGTCCCCTTCATATTCGGGAAGGTACTGTTTTTCAATCTTGCAGGTCACTTTTACCCAGTCGCGTGTCTTGAACTGAGTATCTCCGTAACACAAAAATCCAATGAAAGCGATATCTGCGGCACAGCAGGTCATGGCAAAACGTCCGGGCACAAATGTTCCCTTGGGAGTTTCTTTGCCTCTGTATACCATTGCGAGAAATCTCACGGTCTTACCTACATACTTGTCAATATTGTCAAGTACATCGAGGTAGAAAATGCCGTAGTCATCGTCCGGGATATCACATATCTCAGCGTTCAGGTCATACGGAAGCGGCACCTCGTCATCATATCCTGCCGTCTCCCCGTCAAGTGCCTCAAATACGCACTGAGCCCTTCTGTTAAGAGTTCTGACGAGTTTTTTCAGGGTGTTTCTCTTTGTGGTCGAGACACACTTGTTAAAGATGACAAGCTCTGTAAAAGCTATCATCTCGTTCATCATCTGGCGCATGTTTGCCATATATGTCTCAAAAGTCCCGGCGTCGGCAATGGTGATGATCTGGGAAAGTTCCCATCTTCTGGGGAATCCTGTATCGAGAAGCTTTTGAACGCTCCATGTGCCGTTCCACTCGATCATGACACGGTCGACCTTGTAATTCTTTACGCAGTCCATCATAAAGCGGGGGTTAAAATCTTCTTCCTTTTCCACCCTGATTATCGTGACTTTTTCACCCGCAAGCTCTTTGTCGTCATATTCCACTTCGCCGTCTTCGCAGACAATAAGGAGTGTGGGCCTTCCTTCGGTGAAATCCTTATCGGCCAGGGTGTCATGTATAAATGTGGTCTTACCTGCATCCAGGAAACCCAATATCAAAAACACGGGGGTCATTACGCAAATACCTCTTCAAGCTTGTCTTCCTTGAGTTCCGAACCGATAACACAAAGCTTTCCAGTATAATCCGGGCTGCCGGTCCTTATCTCATATTCTTCGGGAACGAGGTCAAAATATATCCATGTTCCGTCAGTTCCCATTACCATGCCCTTTGCACGGAGGATCTTACCGAATTCCTCGGTGTTCGCAAGCTTTTTGAGAACCTCCTCGAGAGCTGTCCTGTCATACTTGTGAGGTGTTTCCTTGCCCCAGCTGGTAAATATCTCGTCCGCATCGTGTCCGTGATGATGGTGATGATGGTGGTGGTGATGATGTTCATGCTCATCTTCGTCATGGTCGTGATGGTGATGATGCTCATGCTCGTCTTCATCGTCATCATCGTCGTCATCATGGTGATGGTGGTGATGATGCTCGTGCTCGTCTTCATCGTCATCATCGTCGTCATCATGGTGATGGTGGTGATGATGCTCGTGCTCGTCTTCATCATCGTCATCATGGTGATGATGGTGATGGCACTCGCACTCCGGATCGTCGCACTCGTCATCGTCGTCTTCTTCGGCGGCCTTTGCCTTTATCTCAGCAAGCATCTGCTCTGCAAAGTTCTCTTTTTTCTCGATCGCGGAAAGTACGATCTCTGTATCAAGTGAATCCCAGGGAGTCGTGATGATCGCGGCGTTGGGATTATGTTCACGGAGCAGCTGAACCACAGCTTCGAGCTTTTCGTCGGATATATACTGGGTCCTGCTAAGGACTATCGTCTTTGCGGACTCCACCTGATTGTTGAAGAACTCTCCGAAGTTCTTCATGTACACCTTTGCCTTTGTTGCGTCAACTACTGTAGAGAAAGAATTAAGCGCCGCGTCACCGAGTTCTCCCTCCACGTTCTGTACAGCCTTTATGACGTCCGAAAGTTTGCCGACGCCTGAAGGCTCGATGATGATCCTGTCAGGATGGAACCTGTCGACCACCTTCTTGAGAGCCTCGCCGAAATCACCTACAAGTGAGCAGCAGATGCAGCCCGAATTCATTTCTGTGATCTCGATACCGGCATCCTTTAAGAATCCGCCGTCAATACCTATCTCACCAAATTCATTCTCGATCAGCACGACCTTCTCGCCCTTGAACGCTCCTTCAAGAAGTTTCTTTATGAGCGTGGTCTTTCCTGCCCCGAGAAATCCGGATATAATGTCTATCTTTGTCATATAAATGCACATCCTTTCGATCGACCCTTCAGGGTCATTCTGCTTCATACAAAACCAATCTATTATTATATCCGCAATTTGAAAAAAAGCAAGTTTTTGTCAAGCCACACTTATCTCATGTTTGTTTCTGTCGTATAGATACAGGTTGTCCGAAAGCACTTCTTCCGGCCTTACCATCGTTGTGTTCACTTCGTTCACCATGCGCCGAAGCGTATCCTTGTCCTCCACCTTGTATCTCGGCATAAAGATAACTTCGTGTACGGACGAAGGCACGATATACAGATCATCATCCAGATCGTCGGCAAGGCTCTGCAGCAGGCCGTCGTACAATATGACTCCGGCGCCGAACGTTTTTCTTATGTTTGACGCCACAAACACCTTCTCCTCACCAAGATCCGGGATATCAAAAGGCTCCATTCCGGCGGTGTGAGCCATCTCGCGCACCACTTCGGTAATCGGTCTGACAAATGAGGGAAGCATCCTCCCGACATTTTCGGATGCTGCTCTGTACAGCTCCTCAACTCCTACTCCCCACTGTTCCATAAGATCCTGCCTTATAAGGAGTGACGACGAGCCGTTACCGTCCGATTGATCAAAAAGGATATAGAACACCACAGAGAGGTCGCAAAGCGGAATATTTGGCACATCCGAAAGCATTTCTCTGTTCTTTTCGGTATTTATCAGTTTAAAACATATGTATTTCCCTGCCTTTTCATAGTCTGTGACAAAGTCAAACTCCGAAGACTCGGGACATTTGTTTGCCTCGTACACTTCCGCGATTATGTTTGCGACATCCTCGACCCTCATCCCGGCTCTGTGTTTTTCAAAAAAATCGTCCAGATAGATCGTCGGCGATATATTGCTGTTCTGTTTTTTTATCATGACCCCATGGTAGACCATCCCATTGTTCTTTATGACGTTTCTTGTCTCAAGCTCGCACTCGGGATATCTTTCGGAAAGTATCGTCCTTACCTGTTCCGTAAAATCTTTCATGTCTTTGGTCTCCGTCACTGTTAAGTTTTCTTTTGTTTCGCTCGTTCTTTTCCCCATGTTCATTGCCCCTTCATAGTAATGTTTTAGACGTAAAAAGCCCCCGGAGTGATGCATGGATCACGCCGGGGGTAAAGACCGTTTGCCTCTTCAGGTCTTGTCTTTTATCCTGGTAAGCCTCGAAATGTCAGCCTTGGCCACAAGAGAGTAATTTGTATGATATATGACAAGGCCGGGCTTACCGTTTGCAGGCTTTTTCACTTCTTTTATGCGCACGTAATCCACTTCGACCTTTCCGTTCGACGCCGCCGACGAAAAATAAGCGGCAAGTGCTCCCGCATCCTCAAATGCGCAGTCCGGGATCTCTCCGTCGCATTTCATGATGACGTGAGAGCCGGGACAGCCTTTTGCATGGAACCACCAGTCGTTGTTCGACGCGAAACCAAAGGTCAGTTCTTCGTTCTGTATGTTGTTTTTTCCCACATAAAAGCTGACCCCTTCAGGAGAAACAAAGCGAAGCGGTTCACTCTTTATGTTCTTCTGCTTCTTTTTGCCGTTGTCCTCCTTTCGAAGATGGAATTTGATGTATCCGCAGTCGGTGAGTTCCTGTTTTATCTGGTTCAGATCGTTCTCGGTCACGGCGATGTCAAGAGACAGGAGCACCGTTTTAAGGTATTCCAGGGCCTCTTTTGTCTCCACGATCTGAATGTTCAGAGCCTCATACGTCCTCTTGAGTTTTGAGTATCTGTCAAAATACCTCTTTGCGTTTTCTATAACGCCAAGTTCAGGATCGAGCGGGATCGTGACCTCTTCTCCGGTATAATAATCCGTGGTCTTAAGTGTCTTCGCGCCCGGTTCCGCAGAATACCCGTATGTGGTGATGAGTTCTCCGTAAACTCTGAATCTGTCACGTTTTTCGGTGTCTTCAAGCTGTCTTGTCTGAAGTTCCAGTTTCTTTGCTTCACGCTCTACCGCAGTTTGAACTATCCTCCTTAAGTCCGCCGATTTCTGCCTCATCACGGTATTTGCGCTTTTTTGAGCATAGAAATCACGCAGGACTTCGGAAACAGAGTCCTTAAATACTTTCTCGCAATCTATGTTTTCATCATACAGCCTGTAATCAAGCACCGAGAAATCGTAAGGCGTCTTGTCCTTAAAGATCATGCAGGGCCTGAACTCCGCGTCTTTCACCTCTTCCATCAGACGGCTGAAGGTCTTGAACAAATGTATCCTGAGGTCCTCGGAAAGATCGGAAGGCGTGATGTCCGGTGATATGCCTGCCCTGAAAAGCGTTTCCTCCGCTGCCTGAGGGCTTATGCCGGTAAGTCCTGTATAGACCGCTTTTGAAAGTGGCATGGCTTTTGAAAAGACAGCCCTCTCAAAGCCTTCAAAGTCGATGTTTAAAGGTTCAAGCTTGTCCACGGTCTTCGGCAGGAAATAGTCCCTTCCGGGAAGCACTTCACGCACAGAACTCACAAAACCTGATACTCGTTTTATCGAGTCCACTATCCTGTATGACTCATCGCAGAGAATGATATTGCTGTGCTTTCCCATGATCTCCGTGATGAGGTGCTTCTCCTTAAGGTCTCCCATCTCGTCAAAATGCTCGACAGTTATGTCTATCATTCTTTCAAGAGACGGCTCATCTCCTGCACCCTGCCTGATCTCCTTGATCTTTGCGCTTCCGAAATGTTTTCTTAAAAGCATGCAGAAAGCAGGCGCGGTGGCAGGAGATGTTTTATTGTCATCCGTGAGATAGATCAGCGGAAGCGATGCATTTGCGGATATGAACAGTCTGTACGTATCATCCGCCTTTATGACGAGGATGATCTCATCCTTTTCCGGCTGCTGTATCTTTGTGATCCTTCCGCCTTTGATCTTTCTGTTCAGTTCAGCGACCAGTCCCGCTGTGGTTATCCCGTCAAAAGCCATATTCGCTCCTTTTTGTACACATTAAAGTCGCGTAAATGATAGCTGTTAACTTCGCTTATGTCAACCCGGCCTTTTGACCCTCACCCTGACGGGAGTTTTTCCTTTAAACACATTTCCGGCTTCATCTTCCGCAAAAATGTAAAAGATCAGTTCCACATCACATTCGCGTTCAAAGAACCACTCGTCCCCGTTCAATGTGTTCTGCGAAGCCATAACGTCAAGACTTTCAACATTTTCCTCGAGCACACAGTACGAAAGATAAGGCATCACAAAGCTTCCTCTCCGGTCATTATTGATATCCACCGATCCGGTATATTCAAAAAGATCGATATAGGCTTTAACCTTTTCGTCCATGCCGACAGTAACATAGATCCTGCCGTTCTTAACCTTTCCGTCTGCGATCAGCACCGCTTCCGGAACGGCATTGACCTTATACCCTTCGGCACCCTCTCCGGCATACAGATCGAGTTTGTTCCCAAAATACATTACGGGCACGCCGTCGGGATCGAAATTTTTGACAGTTTCGTTGTTGATCATATCTGCACCATAATCAAACATATCAGGGATGACGGTGAGCTTCACCGATGTTACGGCTCCGTATTCTCCGATCCCGCGGTTAACGTTTATCCCGTATGGCACATCATTTACCGGAGCATAGGGTCCCCCCGCTTCTTTGCAATTCACAGCCTGCACGTAGACCGCTATCTCATAGCTGCCGGCCCTTACATCGTTTTTAAGATAAACCCTGACTTTTCCTTCACGGACTTCTGTCTTTGTTCCGGCCACGGTCAATTCAAGTCCGTTTTCTCCTTCGGTCCATACATCAAACGGAAATACGGCAAACTCACGCTTTATAAGCTTGGCGCCACCAAGAGAAAAGCTGTAATCATTTTCTCCGTATCCTTTTTCTTTGATATGTTCTCCCTCATGGGATACTTCTATCGTCAAAAGATTACAGCCTTCTTTAAGGACGATCGCGTTCTCCGATATACTTTCCGCATCAAAGGTCACTCCCCTGACAAGCTCGATCTCAGCATTCTCAAGACTGTTTCTGTCATCGATGCTTATCCTTGCCGCTGCCGCGACCGGATCGTGTATCAATACCTTTTGCCCGGACTTCACTCTGATGTCCTCTCCCTTATCGGTATTGAGCACTATACTGACCTGATATTCTCCGTTCGGACTTTCTATTCCCGGAAACACCTGTCCCGAAAAGATCGATGCGGCATCCGTAACACATGAGCATTCAAAAAGCGCCGTTTTTTCATTTGATGCCCTTATGTCCGCGGAAATGATCCGGACGATGTCAAACGTTCCCCGGCCTGCGAGCGGGATGATCTTTTTCCCATAGGCATCAGCCGGATTTCCGTCAATATCTGTTATCATTAACTTCTCGGTTTCAGAGTCCTCTCTCTGAAAAACGATATCCGAGGACATCATAAAAGGCACCTTAAGTCTTTCGTTTATAAAAACGCCTATGTGTTCAGGCACCGTCCCCGTAATAACGATCTTTTCTGTGGAAGGTATCGCCCTATGGACATCATAGTATTCGTTTGTCAATGTGACATCGATACCAAGATCTGTGATATCCGGTTCATACGAATATACCCAGCCCGCATACAGTTTTTAGATCATGCTCCATGAGATCGCAGTATATGGCGCCGCAGAAAGATCGTTGTTTCCAAGGAACGCATAGTTTTCCTCAACGAGCGCGACACGTCCGTCAACGGTCCTCACCGCGTTTTCGTAACAGTATACGCCGTTTTCGTCATAAACTTTTTCTCCGCTTCCCCTTATTCCGGTATAGTACCCCGTAAAAGCATATCCAAACTTTTCAGGAACGGTCACCGCTGCCGGAACGGTATTTCCGTAGTTTGAAACGATCTTTACGGCGCTGTCGTCCTTTACGCTTCCTCCTCTTTCGTCAAGGGCGATTTCGATCCTGCTGTCCCACTGCGCATACAGTGTCACGGTCTCGTGGAATTCATTTCCCAGATGCGTCGCGAACTCTGCAGACGGACAGTTTGCCGACTCTTCAGAGTTTATATACCATGCCCCGCTTCCGTCTCTTTCGGTGTTCCATCCGAGAAATGTGTATCCCGTCCTGTAAAATCCGTTTCTTTTTACCTCCTGAGGCGTGGCATCGCTGTTCACAAAAGTATTTCTCGAAGTGGCGCCCACGGCTCTTGAAGTTACAGGCTGTCCGCTCACGTCTCTGTCATTTGCGTTATACAGGACATATCTCTCCCATTTTGCATACAGCGTATGATCCTTATCCGTCACAACGCGCGTGGTCGTGTTTACTGATACCTTTCCCGAACCGTCGCTGTACAGATTCCAGCCTCTGAACGTATGTCCTTCATATGCCGGTATAAATCCGAGCGTATCTCCGTATACTTTCCCGACCGTTGCCTTAAAAGGATTTGATCTTGTCCCGTCGGAAAATGCCTTGTTTGCAATACCGCCGTTCATATCAAGCGTGACATTTACAAAAGTTCCTTGTAAAAAGACGGGATATACAGTGATATCATGCTCCGCTTCAACGATCATATCGGGAAGGATGAGTCCGTAAGCGTCCCCGGTGGTACTCCACCCCATAAAGACCGTGTCCTTATCCAAGGCTCCTTCTTTATCCTGTTTCAAAGGTTCGGGAAGTTCGGAATAGAACATGTCATACATGACCTTTTTTCGGGCTCTGTAAGCCATATTGCCTTTTCCCGGTACCGTTTCGTATTCAACCAGCGAATCATGCGCCCCGGTTATCATCACTGTACTGTCAAGAAACACCCCTTCCGGGCATACAAAAGTTACAGTGATCACTTTCGGTTCCCATCCGGCATGAATGACATAATCGTTTTTATCCTTGTGGATCAGCCGCCCGTCATACAGATGATCGTATCTCACTGTGACGCTCTCGTTCACTTCCATCCCGTAACCGTCATTACAAGGCCTCTCCTCCAAAAACCACCCTTCAAACATATATCCCGGCATCACAGGAGTAAAAAGCTTAGGAAACGGATCGTCATACGCCGCATAAAACCATTTAGGCCCCAGTTCCGCATAGTCCGCGACAAGTACATGATCCGCCGGAATCTGCAGAATGTCGCACCCGGTCTTTATCAGTGTGTCGGACAATTTTCCGGTTTTCTCGTCTCTTATCCTCCACCCTGTAAAGATCATTCCGTTCAGTTCAGGTTCTTCCGAAAGATCATAGACATGCCCAAATGTGAGCACCTTTTCAATGGTTTTTTCTCCACTTGTAAATCTTCCCGCCCCGGCATCAAAAATAACATGATATCTGTTTGCCTCGTAGACGCAGCACACTTCCAGATCGTGTGAAGGCATTTTAAGTGTTATCTCTTTTTTCTCGTTGCCCTCAGTTGACACAATGCTTCCTGTTCCGTCCGAAAAAGTCCACTCCGAAACATGATACCCCTCAACGGGGTTTCCTTTGATCACGGTCTCTGTTCCCGCAAATATCTCTGCAACGGTGCCCTTACCTTCTATTTCGGGCTTACCCGCAAAACTATTCCCGCTCTTTACCGAAAGAGTTCCGGAACCCTGTATGAACACACCTATCTTTACGGTCGCAGATCCTTTTACAGGGCGTTTCTTTGACCGGTCGAAGTAATACTCTCCATATGAGCACGTTAATTCCTGCCGTTCGTTCAGTTTTTCAAAAGAGTATCCTTCCACCGAAAGCATCACTTTTTCACTGTGTCCGTCAAGGTAATAGGCCGTGGCGCTCCTTACTATCTCAGGATCGGCGATATCGACTGTCTGTTCTGCCTCATCAGGTACCAGCGCAGTAACGGTCCTGTCGCATACAGGCTTAGCCTCCCTGCCTTCTCCGTTGTCGTAATACATTGTCGATGTGCTTTTCCCGCATCCCGCGGAATAATACGCCGCCTTGCTGTAAGTCCTTAAATGCGGTGTGTTAAGTTCAGGATATTCTGTCCCCAGACCGCACATTGTGCAATGGTAATAATACTCAAATTCTCCGTACAATATGGCTGTTGCACCACACCTTGTGCATTCTCCCGTCCACACTTCCGTATATCCCCTATCGCGATAGATGGTATCCGTTTTTCTGGTATGAGTGATCCCCACACCCCCATATGACAGATATTCAATATTGTCGATACAGTCACAGCTGTAGGAAGTATGATAATGCCCGGGTGTGACGCCCCGCTGTTCCAGTTTTCCTCCGCATATCTCAGTATATGAATATCCGGGATTGTAGACCGTAAAACAGCCTCCCCTTTTACTCTGAGTGGTTGCGGTCACGGTCTTTCCTTTTGCGTCGGTATGCTTATGGAAAGCCGTACCGTATTCGTAACAAGCCTCCGTATGCTTACCGTTACAGCACGCAGGCGTATCTGCTCTTGCTTCTGTCCGATCGGTACAAAGGACAAATACTGCAGCGATCAGCACTGCAAAAAGCACCCCCGCGCTTCTTTTACCCCCATGTCTCATAGATTCCCCCAATAGATCAATACATAACAAGCTCCGGATCGAATCTGGACGTATATTTCGTGTCCTCGATGTCGTTCTCCGGGTCACTGTCCCCTTCATTGTTATGGTCATAGATCACTCTTATGATGAGTTTTATCCATTTTGCGTAAAGGATCTCGTCTGTTGCTCTGTCCACCAGAGTTGAGCCCGTTATCCTCTCCTCCGTGCCCTTGTCTTTCCTGAACCATCCTCCGAACACATAGCCTTCTCTTTCCGGCGTGGGAAAAGCAGGGTAATTGTCGCCATATCTGACTCTGAAAAAGTCTTTTTTTCCATCCCACTCATAGTCAAGCACCACCTCATGCTCCATTGCTTCAAACATGGCGTAGATATGCGTATCTGTGCAAAACGCCGACACGGTATCTTTGTCTATGGTCTCTCCTTTACCGCCTATATCCGAATTCCAGCCTTTAAATCTGTGCCCGGTCTTTTCAGGCCCGGGAAATATATCACCGATCTTTTTCCCGTATATCACTTCCGCAGGCTCCCACTCTTCATACGTACCGTCAAAAAAGAGCCTGACCTTAAGGGGTTCCCATAAAGCACAAAGCGTATGATCGCAGTCGATATCACAGATCGTGTCTTTATTAACGTTCCTTACGTCTTTCCCATCTTTTCCCTGTATGCTCCACCCCAGAAAGACATATCCCGTTCTCACAGGCTCCGGAAGCATTCCGTATGGCGAGCCGAACTCAACATCAATCTCATCCGGATATACCGCCTTATCCGTGTCTTCTTCGGTGACCGCATTGTTAATGTCAGTCCCGTACTCAAGTCTCACCTTGTACGTTTCCGCCTGCCACACTGCATAAAGCTTGTGATTTTCCGGAATGGTACACCTGTCTCCGTTAACGACATAGTTCCCCCAGAAGCCGTTTCCCGAAGCCATTTCTCGAAGCGACCAGTTGATGAAGCTGTATCCTCTTGCCGAGGGAAGCGGCAGGTCATACTCGTCACCCGAGCGGATCACGGCACAATCTGTCCCGAGGACATATGTGGTATAGGAATAAGGATCGGAATAGACATTTACCGTCTGACCGCCTGTCAGGCCATCACCGAAGGGCCCTTTTTCCAGTTCGTCCGGGAAAGCAAGAAAGTCGGCATTATAGTCATATTCCACTATATATTCGTCCGGTGACCAGACGGCATAGAGCACCAGAAATCTGTCCATTCCGTTTGATGCTTCAATGTTCACCGTGTCGCCCGGTCTGTATCTCCGTCCGTTTCCGTCTCTCGTATCGGACCAGTAGCCTGCATCGTGGTAACCTCTTTTGTAAAAACCGTTTGCCGAGACAGTAAATGTCCCGCCGAAACGCACAATGCTGTTCCATGTGCTTCCGCCGTCGGCTCCGTTCCCGTTGTAGATAATGCCTGCCTGCGGGACCGGAGTGTGTGTGGCCGTAGGCATGGCTGTGGGTATGACCACAGTGGGGGTCGGAGTTCGCTCCGCTGTATTTCCGGGGACACGTGTGGGAGTAGGCAGAGGTTTTTCCGTGTACAGGGCTCTGGTTGGCGTGAGTACCGGCATATAATCAGTTACGCCGTCTATCCTGTAGAGTGCCGTCTTTTTCACAACACCCGGGTCTCCCCATGAAATGTCGTTCAAAAAAGCATCCAGTTCCTCGATCGTCTTTTGGTCATCCGGATATTTAAGAGAAACCTCATATCCCGCATATGTCCTTCCGCTGTCAGCATCTCCCGTCCCGGCATCATATGCGCGTATCGTATTGTACGAGCTTGCATGAAGAGAGGTTGCTCCGGAGCCGTAAAGATTTTTCACCTCGCGCCCGTATCCCAGATAGACCAGCGTATCTATGATGTCATTTATCTCTACGGAATCTGTTGCCGCGGGATCGTTATATTTAAATCCCGATATCGTATCAGCGGAATTGAAGTTCTTTCCAGTCGCTTCTGCTATATCCGTCAGAGACACATCCAGACTTTCGTCAAGCCCATCTATATAGAAATACGTATCTGTCTCATATTTTATCGTTGCATCGGGATCATAGGTGCTGTAGTTTTCTCTTGTTTTTCCTTCTTTGTCTGTAAGGACTCCCGTTCCGCTCTCCCCGATAACCCTGGTATCCGTACCAAGCGTGATATTCGGAACTTCCCCCAACATAAGGCACACCGTTACTACAAAACAGATGATCCCTTTATACCATTTGCTGTTCATGTTCCCCCTTTTCTGCGATTCAAAAAGTCTCTCAGGTTCACTGCTCCTGCCTTACGGAAACTGCGGCGTTTCTTGATATGACAAAGATCCTGTTTCCGGCTTTTATGCATATGTCCTCAAGAGAAATATAAATCTCAAGCGAATCCTCGTCCTTGATGTTTTTCAGGTCCGCAGGCTCTGTCATATGCCCGTTTATGGAATAGGTTATTCGTTCTACGCATGTAGAATTTCCGACTATGTCTGTCATTTCGGTCTGTCCCAGCGCCAGTGAAAAAGCATAATTGAATGTTTCCTTCACAAGCGTGTCCGCGCCTTTCTCATACACATGGTCTCTCAGCGCTTTCGCAGCGCACTCTGTCCCATACCGGAAAGCCGTGTCGATCTTTTCCTTCTGCCTCATTGCTTCATCCAGACACCTGCGCTCATAAGAAAGACCTGTAACGGAACACATGAACACAAAGAAAAATATGATGAGAAGATGTCCGCGCCTTATCAATCCTTATCCCCCAAAATATCGTTTGTATCGCAGAAATTGCTGTATTCTTCTTTAAGTATCCCGGTCTCAAGTTTCACAAAAAGAATGGTCCCGAAAAAAATCACCACACAGAAGAACAGTTTCCCGAGCACTCTATTCATCAACCAACACCGCCATTCCTTCTTTTATCGTGACGTAACCGTTTTTTGACAGTTCCTCCCGGATCTCATCATCTGTCATGATATAAAAGTGATCTGAAAGTATACTGCCTTTTTCAGCCTCAAGATGTATCACAAAGACCTTTGCCTCTTTGTCATTCGAGATGACCGCATAAGCTTTTTTCAGTCTTATATAATCCTCCGTCCTGATCCTGCCTTCCTCTCTTACTGCTTCAAGAAAATCATTTTCCGCTCTCTTCAATGCTCTTTTTTCGGCATATCCGTTCCCTGTCAGTTTAAGCGATACGGGAATGACGATAAGTATCAGTACTCCGAACAGAAACATCATAAAATCTTCCGCCACGTGCATTTTTCAGATTCCTTTCATGCCTTTCAGACAATGAACATCGCCATCATTTTCTCATATACTGCCATGAACTCATGCGTTGCAGTAAGAAGAAAGATCACGGCAGCTGTAAACAGTATGAGGTCAAATACCCCGTCAAGTTCTTCAAAATGCCTCACATCTTACTCCTGCGTAAAAGTGAGCGACGCAATGCACCCGTTCTCATCTCTCTTCAGCTCGCAGGAAAAACTTGCCATGGGATTGATGTAATGCTCCGACTCTGTTTTGTCGTTTATGAGTTTTCGCGAATCGCTGTTGTATGTATATTTAACGCCCTCGCTGCTGTCCGAACCCGCATTGTTTTTAAGATATGCACCGTTTTTCACATAGATGCTGATGCTGTCATCGTCAAGTCCTTTTATCAGACGCGCGACCTCGGATCCCGAAGCCGTGCTTCCCGTACTCTCATACAAAGCGTACTCGATGTCGGAATACTGGCTCACAAGTGAATCATACTGCGCATTTGTATTCGAAATTGATGTCTTTGATTTGTTAAAGATCGTCATGCCGATCGCGATAAAACCTACCGTAAGGATGATGCCCACTGAAAATAATAAGATCCTTTTTGCTGTTTCCATAAATTTATTCCTCCGTTTGTCTGATAACCACACTTTCAAGTGCGGCGTTTTCGTCTTTTACCACAGTTACCGTGTATTTCTTTAATGGGTTTATGTAGTACACTGAGCCTGTATCCCTTAAGGCCTGCCACCCCGGCGCCTCGGAAAGCTCATATGTGAACCCTTCTCCGGATGCGGGATTGCTCACTGTGAGCAATATCTCCGCGTCATATTCGCTATTCAGTTGTTTAACATAAGTGATTATCCTGCTTCCCGAGACTTCAAGCCCTTCATACTTGTTCAGTTCATACTCGGAAAACTCCTCCAACCTTTTTTGCCCACTCTCCGACAGAGCATGCCCCATTCTGTCCGCGTTCCTGAATATCTGAAACCCGGTTATCGCAAGAGCGACTGTAAGGATAAGCCCTGCCGCGAGCAAAATAAATTCCTTTACTACATTCATCTCTTCCCCCGAAGATCCTTACGATCCTTTCAGAAAAGTCCCGAACTCTCCATGCTCTCGAACAGACTCCCCAGCTCATCAAGTGATGTTTTTACGAACGGTGCCACAAAATACCCGAAAATAAGAAGGCATCCGGGGATCCATGAGATTATGTCCAGTACTTCCTTTTTTCTTTCCCGGTTTATCGTCCTGTCCAGTTCGTCCATTTTTTCGAGGCATTCCCTGTTGCCCTTGGCATCGGAAAAAGCGTCCTTTATACCCACATCGTCGATAGCGAGGAACCCGTCTGCTATCTCCTGAAAATCGCTGCATTTTCTCACTCCGTCTTCCTTAAGCTTTCTTAATGCCTCCATGGGTCCCGACGAATAAGAGTTTATGCATGTTCTGATCTCCGCCCTGAACACATCCGAGAAAAGCTCAAGATCTGTGAGGAGATTCACCACACTCAGCGTCCTGAAGGTCCGTTCCATGATTATCACATTCTGAAATCTTTTGATCTCATCGACAGCCTTTTTCCGCCTTAGCCCTATGTCGATCTCAAGCCTTATGATTGGTATCATCCCAGAGACGACAGCGATAAAAATGAGGAATAGGTATTCATACCAGTGTATGTAACATTCGGAAAGCGCATGCATTTTCCGCTCTATTTCTTTTAACGCCGTATCCTCGAAATTCCTCGCCGTTCCCATATATGACCGATATACCGAAAGCGCTTTTTTCTCAGCATCTCTGCCTTTCACGCTTCCGTTCTCCGTAAGTGTTTTTACTGTTTCAAGTATCGCATTTGAGACTTTCTTCTTGATCCGTTCGTTTGCAAGGACCGCCACTCTGTCAATATCGTTCACTTTGGTGAGCATCTCCGTCCTCTCGGCATTTTTTCTTACAGCGGTAAATATCACTCCGGACAGGAGCACCACCAGAAAATATGCCGCCATTCTCAAAACGACCTTCGAAACGCTCATCCTCCGGCCCGAATCACCGATCTTTTTTCTGATGAAGCTGTATGCCTTTCCGTCATTTTCCTCCATCCTTCCCGTGAGCCTTGAGGCATATCTTCCCACTCCCGTATCCTTAAGCTTCACTTCTCCTTTGATCCAGCCGAACCTTTCCTCGTCCTCTCCGCTGTTGTCTGAAAGAATGTCAAAAATGAGATATGCCGAAAAGAACACAAGCGCTATAATGATGTTTCCGGTGCCAACGTAATAGGATGACAGTTCAGGCGCCAGTGCCAGCCCGGTCTTTTTTACTATCGCTATCGAAAAGACCGGGAACAGCGCGACGAAAAGGTACCCTGAAAACATATATCTTCTTTTCCTGCAGGAATATATCTCATTGATAAGTTCAAGCCTCAGCAGTTCGATGTTGTCGGCAAATGCGGAGGTCCCTTCGGGAGTCCTCTCATCACCGTTTTCCGAGGTCTCGTAAGCCTGTATCAGGAACAGTTTCAGAAATTTGTTTTTGTTCCTGTTTGCTATATATTGCCTTACAGCTTCTCTTCTGTCATCGGTCAGCAATATCCCGCACAGTTCCGAGGCGTTCCTCCGTATCTCTTCACTCTGCTCGCAAGCTGCTTCATACAGTGCGTTCGGAATGCTTCCTGAATAGATGAATTTCCTTTTCACGGCGGAATAGTAGCCCATAAGGTCATGCAGAAGACGTCCTCTCTTCTTTTCCACAAGTGCCGAGGGGATGCCCGAAAACATCATATAGACTATAAAACACGCACAGATACAGGAATAGACGGATATCCTGTTTTCCAGAAAGAAATTCATCGTTATAATGCCGAGGACAGCGGCGCCTGTGAGGAGCGATGTCGTCTTTATGCAGTCCGCCGTCAGTTTTTCGGCCGTTTTTGCAGGGTACGGGCAAATGCTCAGAAACTTTTCCCGTATGCTGTCATGAAGCCTTGTAAAGACATTGAATACTGCCATCCTCCGCCACCTCGTTTATATATTCCACACGCCTTATCCCTTTCCGGTTTGTGAGATGCACATCATATTTCAGTGTATGCACAGCCTCATCGTAGGCCGCCCTCCCGTCACTGAAGCCGCCGGCGTTTATCCTTGCGCTCGCAAAATCCGCGACCATATCGCCGGTGGTCTTGTAATGGGCCGTAAACAGCACTTTTGTCGCGGTCTTTGATATATTGATCACAAGATTCGCCATGGCGGGTGAACATATCTCTCCCACCGCAAACACCTGTCCGGTGGTCTTTTTTGAAAATGCAAGCGCAGTGTCTTCAGGATACTCTTCACTTATCCTTAGTGTCAGCGAATTGGCATCGGGCAGATATTCTCTGACATTCAGCTCAAAGCTTTCGGATTCGAGCACACGTATGCTCCGCTCCTCGCCGACTTTTAAAAGCATGGCTCGAAGCAGCGTGGTCTTTCCCGTTGCCATTTCTCCGGTGATCGCGACGTTTCCGTTGTCGGATGCTATCCGGTTAAGCACTGCCACGGCATTTCTGTCCTCAACAAGTTCTTCTATCGATGTCTGCCTCACCGTGTCAAACTTTCTTATAAGCCCTGTCCACGCATCCGTAAAGGGCGGTCTCGATACCGAGATCCTTCGTCCGTCGGCCGTATCCGTTACTATCATCGGGTTTTTCCTTGTGAGTTCCGGTGATACCGAATCCTTTATGAGGTTCCTCAATATCCTTATCACCTCATCCTCCGTCCCGAAAGTGATGAATGAAAGCCTGTAAAGCTTTCCCGCTATGACAACGTGAACACTGTCCTTTGATGTCACTTTTCTCGACTTTCCGCCCGAATAATAGACATCCAGTTCGTCTCTGTAATCGTAGAGGCCTTTTGCCACTCCGGAAAGGCCGAGCTGTATCTCTTCAATGCAGCCCTTCTGCCAATTGAGCACATCCACTGCGCCGAGACCTACCGTATAGGCATAGAGAAGTTCCGACAAAAGCTCAGCTCTTTCTTCATCGCTCGCCGAAAAGCCGAAATACTCCTTTGCGGCAATGATATCCTGCTTCTCGATGCTTTTGCCGTTTCCCACTCTTCCACGTAAAAAGTCATCCCACAGTATCTTAAAGCCGTATCCGACGTTCTCACAGTCGAGTTTTCGGATCAGGTGATACATTACAGTCACGGGATCATCTTCAGGCAGAGCGTTCCTTACCGCTTCAGCGTCAAGTTTCAGCTCAAGCCTTAGATAGTCCTTTATGAGTTCGCATACGACTTCCCGTGCTCCTCCCGCTCCCGAACAGCATTCCCTTATGGATCTCGTAACGGAATAGGTCGTGATATCCGTATTTTCCCTGAGTTTCCCGGTAAATTCCGGATGCCTGTCGCTAAAGCTCACATAATCGTTCAGCATCTCGGAAACCATGTTCTTGAGGTCGTCAAAATACAGCGTTTCATTTTGCCCTTTTTGTATGTTCCTCCCCATCCCGGAAACCTTTTTCAACAGAAAAACAAGTCCCGTAAGCGCCGCGAAAAATATGATGATGTCAAATGTCCCTTTCAATTTTCGCACACCTCATTGATCAGATCGCATACCGCGGCCACTCCTTCAAAGAACTCGTGGTCATGGTCTTCATGAGAGATATTGTTGTTCTGCCTGAAAAAAAGGTCTGTGCGCCCCGATGAGACAGCATCCATAAAAGCCGCGGAAAGCGGTATCATTCCTGTCTTACGGCCTTTCAGCTCAGGTTTTACCTGACTTTTCAGTCTGTTCATCGTCACTCCCGATTCGGGCATATATCCGTTTATCACATAGACCGTTTTTTCCAGAGCGCAATCTTCATCATATTTTGAGAAATAATCTCTCCATCTTCTGTCCGACTGTGTGAGAAGGCATACAAACGCATCGGACGCTGAGATCACCGCTTTTGTGCATTCGTCCCTCTCACCTGCGCGTGCGTCGATCAGTACATAGTCGTACGCTTTTTTAAGTTCGTTCAGAATGAGCGCGGTAACGGCGCGTCTTGTCTTTTCGTCTTCAATAGCCATTCCACGCCCACACGGAAACAGATCTATTGTCTCGGATGAAGTTTTCAAAGCGCAGTGCCTGATCTTCTCGCGGTCCAGTTTTTCCTGTCTGAATCTCATCCACAACGCCTTGAGCCCGTTTTTAAGATATATCTCGTTTTTCAGTTCCTCCGGCACACAGGAATCAAACATTTCTTCAATGCCGCATCCCTCGTCCGGGACTTGTGTCAGAGCCACCTTTTTTCCACGTAGAACACCGAGATCACATGCAACTGCTGCCGTGCAGCTTGTCACACGACCGCTTCCCTGTACCGGTGACCAAAAGACCACAATCTTCCCCATCGTCCGCTCCGTTCCTTTCTCGCCGTTTCCTTAAGCATTTCTTCGCTTCCTTCTTTGCAGTGATCGAGCAATGCTCCCACTGCCGCGGTCATCTCCTGCGAAAGCGCCGACACCTTGTAGGGCAGCCCGTTCTGAATACGGCATCTCACTCTCATGTCCTTGTCAGAAAACGGAACACTTGCATATCTGTCGCCTTTGCACCCCATAAGGAAGAGGACATAAGAGTCGTCGTACTCCTGGACAAACGTGTCCCTTATGATCACAAACGCCTTTTCTGTATTGTGATCTTTGAGTATCTCTCCTGCCCTTTTTGCGTTTACCGGCATCCTGTCTGTGACGACCACAAGAAAGTCCAGTTCATCGTAGATACACTCTCTGAAGCCCAGATAACACAGCACTGTTTCGTCCCCTGCCGCCTCCGGAAAGAAAACACTGCTTATCACCTGTGTGTCGGTCAGATAAAGTGATCCATCCTCCGAAACGTCTTTTTTGTCGGCACAAAGTGCGGACTTAAGATACCCGGAGCCTGAGACATCGGCCATTTTTACCTGTTTCCCGTTGATCCTCAAAACCTTTGCGATATGCAGCATGATGTCCTCACACGGCACCCCCGCAAATCCTATTCTTTTCCCCATTGTTTCCTGTCTCCTTTGATCCTGATCCCCCAGTCGCCTGCCGGAGGTCTTACAGCAAAGATCGCATCCGATCCGTATACAGGCCTCACCGCTGTGATCTCAGTGCCCGCGAGCTTCAGCATACAGACTCTCACAACACGTTCAAGCGCTCTTTTTGACGCAAACTTAAGAAAGCCGAGCCTGCAGGGTTTCAGCCCGTCTGTACTGACAAATATGTCCGTTATGTCATCGGCACCTGCCTCGACCGCAAACGCGCCCGCGCGGATGTCATAGTCCGAAAGTCCGATCAATGCGGATAACTCACCGAATTCATAGTCCGCATAGAGTTCTTCCGTTGATATCTTCCATATCTCATTTTCCGAAAGCCCGGTGATATTTTCTTTCAGCATGGAAGCATAAAGGCGACGCAGCATCTCTTCGGAAACGGTCCTTCCGGCATTTACGCGCACCATCTCGTCGATCCTCTGCCTGTCTTTTTTCAGAAGGATCCTCAGCATCATGCGTCCGGACATGAAACCGCCGTTATCGAAAGGGAAAATAAAATGAGTTATCTCATCCGTAGTTATCCCCATCTCATCGTGCATGACGCGGCCTATCCCTTCGGGCGTGAGTTCCGTATAGCACATGCGTTCGGACAGTTCCCTCATGATCTTTTCCACCATCACGGATACCTCACTGCATAGATCCGCAAAAGTTCTTTGTTCATGAGCCCTGTCTCGGCATCCGACCACGTACGTATCTCCTCCTCGCTCATTAAGAGGACCAGACTGTCCCGTTCGGCAGACACGACTTTTCTCTTTGAGATCAGCAGACTGTCTTCACCGTCCGGACAGACGGTGCGTATGTCGACCTCGTCCCCTTTGGAGATATGATCCGTGAGCGACAGCTTTTTAAGCACTATCTCACGCAGTTCTCCCGCGGGGCGCTTCATCTCTTCAAGTTCTTCCGTCACATCCTTAAGTTTCCCGTAAGCCTCGGTAAGATGCGCATCACGCTCTGCAATAGCGTCACGCATAAGGACGTTTACAATGAGACCTCCGAAGAAAACGAGCAGCAACGCGGCCAGCGCTTCAAACACTATATGCAGCGCGGCATTGGTCTTTTTGATCTTTTTCATAAAAATCCGGGATTTGTTGCAAGAACAGATCTTAGAAAGATAATGAAAACCGTTTGTTGATTCATCCGCGAAGATAATAAACCCAAAATCCGGATTAGTAAAGACCCAAATCGCTTGCCGGGATGTAGAAAATCGGACCCGAAATTTGGTTATTTTGCACAAAGTTTTTGATTTTTGTTGTATTTGAAACGAGGTTGGGATAAACTATCAAGAACAGACAACAGGTATGGTTCACGCATTTTTTTCACTTACCGGAGGCAAAAACATGGGAGAAAAAAATCAAAAAGATCATATGCCCATTCTTCCTTTTAACGATGAAGAAAACAATCACTATCTCATATACGACAACTGCGAATACTTTGCCAACCGGGACAGGATCGCAAACCGCGTGGAGATGTCTTCGGAAAACATGATAAAATACTATTCCGCAAAGGTGTCGGATGAACCTGTGCCTATCAATCCCGAGCAGAATGCCATTGCCCAAAAGCCTGACAGCAAGGGCCTCCCCGAGCTTCCTGACGATCTCGGCGACACTGATGAGGATGACAACAAATACGAGGAATACAACGAATATACGGAGGATACCGATCAATGAAACTCTGGGGCGGACGCTTCACAAAAGAAGAAAACAGCACTGTACACTCATTCAACGAATCACTGTCTTTTGACCACAGATTCTGGAAACAGGACATAAGAGGGAGCAAAGCTCATGTGACCATGCTCGCTTCTTCCGGCATCATCACCGACGCGGAAAAAGAAAGCATCATAAATGCTCTTGATTCCATATATGACGACATCGAGAGCGGAAAACTCGAATTCACAAACGGCGCAGAGGACATTCATTCCTTTGTCGAGGCCGAGCTCATCGACCGCATCGGTGATACGGGTAAAAAGCTCCATACCGGGCGTTCCCGCAACGACCAGGTGGCTCTTGATATGCGCCTCTATGTCCGTGATGAGATCGACTGTGTGAAGGACCTTCTCACAGACCTGTTAAAGACCATATACGATCTCATGGAAAAGCACACGGATACCTATATGCCCGGGTTCACCCATCTGCAGAAAGCACAGCCCGTAACTCTCGCGCACCATCTGGGCGCTTATTTTGAGATGTTTAAAAGAGACCGTTCAAGGCTCGTTGACACGAGATGCCGTATGAACCTCTGCCCTCTCGGCGCAGGCGCTCTTGCGGGCACCACATACCCGCTCGACAGAAAGCTCACCGCATCACTTCTCGATTTTGACGGTCCCACGCTCAATTCCATGGATTCCGTATCGGACCGTGATTTTTCACTCGAATTCCTCTCGGATCTTTCTATATGCATGATGCATCTGTCCCGTTTTTCCGAAGAGATCATCATGTGGAATTCCAACGAATACCGTTTCATTGAGATCGACGACGCCTATTCCACAGGTTCCAGCATCATGCCCCAGAAAAAAAATCCCGACATCGCAGAGCTTGTACGCGGAAAAACAGGCCGTGTTTACGGATCGCTCATCGCTCTCCTCACCACGATGAAAGGCCTTCCTCTTGCCTACAACAAAGACATGCAGGAGGACAAAGAAGGCGTATTTGACGCGATAGATACGGTAAAGCAGTGCCTTTCCCTTTTCACTGACATGATCGCGACCATGACCGTAAACAAAGACAATATGGCCGAAAGTGCCAAAAACGGCTTCACAAATGCCACGGATGCGGCAGACTGGCTTGTAAACCACGGTGTGCCTTTCCGTGACGCCCACGGCATCATAGGCCGCCTTGTCCTTCTCTGCATCGACAGAGACTGCTCGCTGGACGATCTTCCGCTCGAAGAATACAAAAAAATATCCCCCGTTTTCACGGAGGATATCTATGAAGCTATAAAGATGAAGACCTGTGTCGATAAGCGAAATACCATCGGCGCTCCCGGACACGTTGCCATGGAGCAGGTCCTTAAGGCTTACAAGGAAGCTCTTACTCAGATGCAGCCTTGACCTTGATCCAGAGTTCGGAAAGTCTCTTTCTTAAGTACTCACTGTCATGGAACAGCTCATCGTTGGCATTTGTCCTGGGATAATATGCCTCGTTCTCAAAATAGTCGCCGTCCTCAGATGTCATCTCCTTTAAGATCGATGCTACGGGAGATGCATAGCCTACACCCTGTGTGTTAAGACGTGCGGCTTTTTCTGTGCACATATAGTTGATGAACTTGTTTGCAAGCTCGGGATTTGCCGCATTCTTCGGGATGACCATTGCGTCAAACCAGCGGTTCGTACCACTCTCGGGAACAAAATAGCCGAGGTTTGGATTTTCCGAAATGATGTAAGCGGCGTCACCACTGTACATGATGCCGAGATCCTCGTATTCATGGAGCATATTGTCGATGATCTCATCGGTAACATATACGGGGCTCATGGTCTTTCCTATCTTTACTAGCCAGTCGTATGCCTCTTGTATCTCGTCTTCATTCTCGGTGTTGCAGGAATATCCGAGTGTCTTGAAAGCGCACATGAACATGTCTCTCTCGGAATCGTAAACATATATGTTACCCTTGTATTTCTCGTTAAGGAAAATGCCGAATCCGTCCTTTTCAAGATCAGCAAGGTCAACTCTGTTCTTTGTATAAACGATGCCGACATTTCCCCAGAAATAAGGAACGGAATAGGAATTGTCGGGATCGAACGAAAGATTCGTTACCTCCGGCGCGAGATTTCCGATGTTTGTGATGAGGGACTTGTCCAGTTTCTGAAGCTGATCTTCCTTGAGAAGTCTCTCGATCATATAGTCCGAAGGAATGAGGACATCATAGGAATCTCCCGCGGAGATCTTTGTGTACATCATCTCATTCGAATCGAAATTCTCGATTATCACCTTGCAGTTGTATGCCTTCTCAAATCCGGAAATGACTCCGTCTCCGAGGTATTCGCCGGGAAGATAGAGCTTGAGCACCTCCTTCTTACCGCATCCCGACATAAGGAGCATCGGAATGAGCATACCGAAAAGCAATGTGGCAGCGATCAGTCTTTTTTTCATTTCTTATTGTTTCTCCTTTCTTAACCCTTCGCACTCTTTGCTTTTGACTTATTGTAGAGCGAAGGAACGATGTTCACGAGCAGCAGGAATACCGAAATTATCACGATGATCAGTGTCGAAAGCGCATTGATCGAAGGATTTACGCGCTTTGACATCGTGTAGACAAGTATCGATATGTTTGATACTCCGTTTCCTGTAACAAAATATGATATCACAAAATCATCAAACGACATAGTAAATGCTATGAGCGCTCCTGAAACGACACCCGGCATGATCTGAGGGACTATTACCTTTATCAGCGCCTGCATCGGTGTGCATCCCAGATCCATCGCGGCCTCAAGGATATTTGAGTCGAGGCTCTTGAGTTTCGGGGTGACGCTCAGCATCACATAGGGAATGCAGAACATGATATGCGCGAGCAGCATGGTGACAAACCCCTTTGACGCATGAAGCCCCGAAAACAGCATGAGAAGTCCTATCGCGGTAACGATATCGGGGTTCATCAGCGGGAAATTGTTGACCTGTTCAACGATGAGCTTGAGTATCCTGTGCGACTTTGAAAGTCCTATCGCGGTAATGGTACCCACTATGGTAGACACTGCGGTTGCTATCACAGCTATCACGATCGTGTAGAACACGGCCTGCAGCATATTTGAGTCGGAAAACATCTTTCCGTACCACTGTAAAGAAAAACCGTCAAAATGTGTGAGCGACCTTCCCGAATTGAACGAAAAGAAGATCGTATAGATTATGGGCGCATAGAAAAACAGCATAAGCACGCCCATAAATATCTTTGAGCCTATCCTCCTGCTCTTTTTCAATCAGTTCGCCCTCCTTTCCGTAAGTTCGGTCTTGTCGACCTTCTTGGTAAGATACAGCGAGATCATGATGATGATCACCATGATGAGTGAGATCGCGCTTCCGAAATTCCAGTCACCGCTCGTAAGGAACTGTGATTCTATAAGATTTCCGACCATTACATACTGTCCGCCTCCAAGAAGCTTCGGTATGAAAAAGCTTGAAACCGCAGGCAGAAAAACAAGCGTGATCCCGCTGAGGACTCCGGGGAGCGACAATGGAAGCGTCACCTTTAAGAAGGATCTCACCCTGTCGGCGCCAAGATCGGCAGCGGCCTCAAGAAGGCTGTTGTCCATCTTTGTGAGTGCAGTGTATATCTGTAATATCATGAACGGCAGGAAGTTGTATACCATGCCGAGGATGACAGCAAATTCGGTGTGCAGAAGTGTGATCGAACGCACTCCGATAATGCTCAGGATGTTGTTTACGATGCCGTCGTCCTGCAGTATCCCGACCCATGCGTATGTACGCACCAGCATGTTGATCCATGTGGGGAACGTGATAAGGAGCACCCAGCGCATCTTTACGCCCTCACTCGATTTTGCGATGAAATAACCCGCAGGATATCCGATGAGGATGCATAGCACCGTGGTCACGAGCGCGACCCTTAAGCTTCTTAAAAGGACGTCTATGAATACGGAATCGACAAAAAACTTTTTGAAATTGTCAAGGGTGAACACAAAGTCCATTACCGCGTTTCCTTCTTTTGTGAACGCGTAAAGAAGGATCAGGAACATGGGTGCCACCACTATAAAGGATATCCATACAACGTACGGATATGTCATTTTTCTGAAACTTTTCATCTCATTTCCTCATGATGTGTATGTCTTCAGGATCGAACATAAGTCCCACTGCCTGACCGGCCTCGGACTTTTCCGTAGTGTCCACCTTGTAAACATAACCCTGTGTCTTGAATGTCACATCATAGACACCCGGAGTGATGTTCTGAGGATCGAAATCATAGATGACATCGGTTATCGCAACGCTCGTCTCATCCTCAAGATCGTATGCGTACGCATTTGCCCATACCTTAAGGTCTGTGTCGAGGATGACGCTCTCCTGTATCTCATCCACCTTTTTAAAGAAATTAACCGCGTAGATCTCTTCGCCGTAATCCTCATCAACTACCTTGTTGACATCGGAAACGAACATATTCACCGTAAAGCTTGTTCCCGCGCTTGTGGAGAATGTAACAGGATAGGAGCCTTTTTCCTTTTTCACTTCATATCTCACTTCAGTGATGGAGATACGTTCTTCCGTCTCGGGGTTCCATGCCTGCGCGTCCGCACGATCGATGATAACAGCGTCGGTGAGCTCGTCGATGTCAAGCGTGTCGATGTAAAAATCGTTTGCGGACATCATCTCGTTTGCCTCTTCGTTCTTTACGGGCTTGTCTTCGGAAACCGTCATCTTAACGGTGATGCTCGTACCTGCGCTGGTCTCGACTATTGTCTCGTAGTGTACGCCCTTAAAGAGCACCGACTTTACGATACCGCGGAGTTTTCCTTTTCCGGGTGTAACTATATCAAGGTCTTCCGGTCTTATTACCACATCGACCTCTTCGTTTTTGTTAAATCCGGAATCCACGCATTTGAATTCCTTGTTCTCAAAAATGACCTTGTAGTCGTCTTTCATCACGCCGTCAATGATGTTGCTCTCTCCGATGAAATTTGCGACATAACGGTTTATGGGCTCGTTGTAGATGTCTACGGGCGTGCCGATCTGCTGTATCTCACCGTCCTTCATGATGACTATCTTGTCGGACATTGTGAGCGCTTCTTCCTGATCGTGTGTAACGAAAATGAAGGTGATGCCGACCTCCTGCTGGATCTTTTTAAGTTCCTTCTGCATCTCCTTGCGGAGCTTTGCGTCAAGCGCTCCGAGAGGTTCGTCGAGAAGCAGCACCTTGGGCTCGTTGACAAGAGCGCGTGCTATGGCGACACGCTGCTGCTGTCCGCCGGACATCTCATGTATGCCGCGTTTCGAATAGTCCTCAAGGCCCACAAGCCTCAGCATTCTCATTACCTTCTGCTCTATGATGTCCTTCGGCTCCTTTTTGATGTTAAGGCCGAAAGCGATATTGTCAAAAACGTTCATATGCGGGAAAAGCGCATATTTCTGGAATACGGTGTTGAGATCCCTCTTGTAGGGCGGAATTCCTGAAATATCCTGTCCGTCAAAGATAACGCTTCCCTCATCGGGTTCGAGGAAGCCGCCGAGTATCCTGAGCAAAGTGGTCTTTCCGCATCCCGACGGACCGAGAAGAGTCACAAACTCATTCTCGTAGATATCGAGATTGATCCCCTTGAGCACCAGGGTACCGTCAAAATTTTTCACAATGTTCTTAAACTGGATAAGCTTTTTCATCCCGTCCTCCACTTTCATAAAAAGGAAATGTTACGAGGGTGTATTATAATATATAAATCTCAAAATGTCATTAAAAAAATTGCCATTGTTTTGCGATTGTGATAAAATGTCCAAGTTAGCGTAATACAATGAAGAGGTAGTGTTTTTCAAATGGATTTCGGAAAAACGGAAGTTAATAAGAAACTAAAGCAGATGAAGACAAAGAGCGGCCGTTTCACGACCAAGTTCAGTGTCTCTTTTTTCCGTCTTTGTATAGTGATAGTCTTGGGGCTCGTCGTAACTCTCGGCTTTGCGGGATTCGGCGCTTTCAACGGCATCATTGCCGCTTCCCCGAGTCTTGAGAACATAAACGTCGTTCCCGAAGGCTATATCACCAGGTTTTACTATTCGGACGGTACCGTGGCGCAGACCCTTGTCGGCGCGGGCGGAAACCGTGAATATGTATCGCTCGACGTGATCCCGAACTATGTCTACAATGCTTTCATCGCCATCGAGGACGAACGATTCTGGGAGCACGACGGCATCGATATCCGAAGCATATTCCGTGCAGTGAGCGAGGTCCTTCAAAAAGGTTCTCTCAGCAGCGGCGGATCCACCATCACCCAGCAGCTCCTTAAGAACCAGGTCTTTTCCGGCGGTAACGAGCCCAGCCAGATAGACAAGGTCATAAGAAAGATACAGGAACAGTATCTTGCGATAAAGCTCGAGGATCAGATCTCCAAAAAGCAGATCCTCGAATACTATCTTAACACCATAAACTTCGGTCAGGGCGCCTACGGAATACAGATGGCCGCTCTCACCTATTACGGGAAAAACGCGTCCGAGCTTACCTTGTCGGAAGCGGCGGTCCTCGCCTCTCTTCCCCAGTCTCCCACAAACATGAATCCTTACAGATATCCCGCGGACAACAACGAACGCCGTGCGGAGGTGCTTCGTGAGATGCTCGAAGGCGGCTTCATCGACCGTGCGCAGTATGATGAAGCGGTACTTGACGCAGAGGATGTCTATGTGCGTATCCACGACTATGTGGAGTCGAACAAGAATGACAAATATTATTCCTATTTCACGGATGAAGTCATCGATCAGGTGTTAAAAGATCTTGAGGGTCTTGGATACACCCAGACGGAAGCTTCAAACATGCTCTACACCGGCGGTCTCTCGGTCTACACCACCCAGGACCGTCAGATCCAGGCGATCGCGGACAGCGTGATAAATGACGCAGACAACTACCCTTCTCTCGGAGAAGGTACCTATTATGACATCACATATGCTTTGTCCGTGCAGAAAGCCGACAAGACTGTAAAGCACTATCAGCTTGCCGATTTTCTCAAATATTTCAACTACTTTGACGATACGGACAAAGCTATGAGCCGTATCTACGGCGGTCTCTTCGATCTCATGACCACCGACCTCGACTTTATCGAGAAATGCATTGACGAGTATTACGACGCCATGGTCGAAGAAGGCGACACAGTACTCGGCGAGAGATATATACACACGCTTCAGCCTCAGATCTCCTTTGTCATGATGGATCATTCCACAGGCAAGGTCCTCGCTCTTGTCGGAGGCCGCGGCGAAAAGACCGGAAACCGTACGTTTTCACGTGCCACCGATGCGCTCCGTCAGGTAGGTTCCACTTACAAAGTGCTTGCCGCATATCTTCCCGCCATCGACACAGGTCTTGTGACTCTCGGATCCGCGATCGACGACAGCCCGTATTTCTATACGGGTACGACCAAGCAGGTGTCAAACTGGTACCGCAAGGGCTATCAGGGATTGTCTCCCGCAAGGCTCGGTATCTCCTATTCCATGAACGTCCTTGCGGTAAAGACCATCGAAAAAGTCACTCCGCAGGTTGCTTTCGGATATCTGCAAAAGCTTGGTTTCACAACGCTCGTAGACTATATGGTCGATTCAAACGGAAAGGTCTTCACCGATATCGGTCTTCCGCTTGCTCTTGGCGGTCTGACGAACGGTGTCACAAACATCGAGCTCACTGCGGCTTATGCTGCCATCGCAAATAACGGAGTTTACAACACTCCTTACTATTACACAAAGATTGTGGACCACGACGGAAAGACCATCGTAAGCCACAAGACCGAGAAAAAACAGGTGATGAAGAGTTCCACCGCATATCTCCTGACCTCTGCCATGGAGGACACGGTAATGCCCGGAATAGGCTCCGCTTCAAGCGCGAACCCCAAGGAATACAAGATGACCGTTGCCGGAAAATCAGGTACTACGACCGACAACTACGACTACTGGTTTGAAGGTTTTTCACCCTACTACACCGCAGGCATCTGGGAAGGCTTTGATATTTCCTATACTATCGATACCGGCGACCATCTTAACATCTGGCGCAAGATCATGGAACAGGTGCATGAGCTTTACCAGCTTGAGGATGTAGGCTTCACACAGCCGGATAACATCGTGGACGTGAAGATATGCTCAAAATCGGGGCTTCTTGCCGTGGACGGTATCTGCGACTGCTATGAGGGCGGCTCATGCGTAAGAGTCGAACACTACGCAAAAGGAACCGCTCCCACCGAATACTGCAACATCCACAGAAAAGTCACCGTCTGCGTGGATACGGGCATGCTTGCCACAAGGTATTGTGAAAACACAAAGGAAGAAGTGCTCCTTTTAAAGAATGAGCCCGAAATATGGACTCCGGTGGAAACAGACCTCACGACGCTTTCTCCCACTCCCACACCCGAAGGATATGTAAGGCCCAAGGATAAGGAAGTAAAGAAAAAAGTGGAATACACTACCGTTGACACCAAATACATCGTTCCCAAGGAATATTGCAATGTCTGCGGAGCCGCGTTCTTTACGCCTACTCCGATGCCCACGCCGGAGCCCGTGATAATGCCGGACGATGAGGAAAACAGTGAGGAAGGCGGCATTTACGGTCCCGCTCCCGTTCCCACTCCTACTCCGACTCCCGCGCCGTGGTGGTGACCATAACACACAAATAAAAACAAGGACATCATTTTGGATAATTTCATCCAATGTGATGTCCTTTTCTTTCGTTTTCCGGAGGCGGTGTCATATAGTCTCCGTACATATGTGTGAGATATTCGTGCGTGAGTTCCGGAGCGTTGAATTCGCACCCTTCAAAGATCACTTTGCTCCCTTTTCCAAACATCCTTTTGGGGACTATCTCATGAAAGCCGTAGTTTCCGAATATCGTTCCCACTTTATCGTGATCCGATACCCTAAAACGTCTTACATATCTGTCAGTCTCACGCCTGATCTTTTTAAGGCTCAAGAGTCTTCCAATAGGGATCAGCCGTCCTATAAAGATGATGAGGCGCTCCGCAGCGCTCCTTTTTTTGTCCCTTATCCTGTCGATATTCTTTAGTCCCGCAAGCGCCCGGAATTTGAGGATATTGAACTTGTAGAGAAGGAACGGGATCTTGCCGTCCGGTATCCCGTCTATGGGCAGGATATCGATAAAGATGCCGGATTCTATGTTTTTAACTTTTGCTACCGTGATATGCTCTGAAGGATCCGTGATATGCATGAGATATTCCGTATATCCCGGTGTCAGAGAGTAATGCTCTGCCTTGAACCCGTGTTCAAGCTCGGCGTCAAGGATACCGATAAGCTTCTCGTAGTCCTCGCGCTCTACTGCAACATCGATGTCATCATCCCAGGGAATGAAGCCCTTGTGGCGCACTGCACCTATAAGAGTGCCGCCGATAAGATAATATGGGATCCTGTATTTGTCGCAGATACGGACAAACTCTTTCAGCAGTTCCAGTTCTTTAAGCTGTATCCTTCTCAGATCCTGTGTTTCGCTCACTGACTCTCCTTCCAGCGTCTGTACTGGCTTAAGAATTTTTTGTGCTCTTTGGAATCGTTTGACCAGGGTCCCGAGATCAGCATATTGTCCGTAAGATGATAATCAGCTTTTACGATCGCTTCGGAGCCGTCAAAGACATTCAAAACAGCGGTCCTGATCTCTGCCTTCTGGAAGAATTCGGAAGCGGCGTCCACAGCGGCTCTCATGCTGCTCCCGGAATCTATGGAATCATCCACGATCAGCACCCTCTCGGCATTGTCATACTCGCTCCACTGTTTAACGTTGTATTCAGTGCTTCTTTCGGAATTGCTCTTTTTATTTCTTTTGTTCATTTCCTTCTCACGGATGAAACCTCTCACGCGTCCGGGAATGAGCTTGAGCACAGGGCTCAGTTTTTCTTTGAGCTTTCCGCCGCTTCTTTTGCAGCTTATCTCCGCAAGCGGGCATGAAAGATTATCCGACATGATCTTTCCGATCTGAAAAGCGCCTTTTGCTATAAAGATCACGAGATCCGGGCGGAAACCCGAAGCAGACACCTGTTCACTGAGTGTCCTGCATCTTTCTTTTACGTCTTTTGCGGATAATTCCACGTAATTCATCAGATCTTCCTCCAAGCAGCATTTTTAAAGCCTTTACGACCTTTGTATGTTTGTGTGAGAATGGAATACAGGGTTTTTTGATGAATGTTGCTTTTGTTAATTCGTCCTTGATGTTGTCTTTGTTAAGGTCACCACAGACGCAGACATTCCTGCCCAGTTCGTAAAACGTATGCGCGTCACTCCCGACAACCTTTACGATGCCGTATTCGTCGGCGATCTTCTTTTGTTTTATGCCAAAGGATGCGGAAATATTCCTTCCGTTATGCATTTCGATAAGGTCCACATCCTGCGATATCCTTGACAGTGCATCCGGCTTCAGCACAGTTTTTGCGCGCTTTTCGTCGTAGGGATGAGGCACATAAGTGACTCCTCCCTGTTCACGGATCCTTTTAACGGTCTCCTCGGGAGAAAGACCGGGCTCGATCCTTTTTTCAAGGAAGAGCCCTATGATCTCGCCTTCTTTGGAGAAAACTTCTTCGCCCGGAATTACTTTTATCCCGAAACGGGAAAGTATCCTCCTGTATCTTATGGCATTTTTTATCTCATTGTGATCTGTGACCGCGATGCAATCAATGTGACGCACTTTCGCTGCTGCCAGTATGAACGGCCATGTAAGGATGCTGTCCTTAGAGGCGCATGTATGCACATGGAATTCTGTTCTCATATCATTTTACGACGATATTTACGATCCTGCCCTTTACGTAGATCTCTTTCACAACGGTCTTTCCTTCGACAAAGCCCTTGACCGAAGGTACTTCCTTTGCTTTTGCGATAGCGGAATCATTTTCCTCATCCACACCGAGAAGCACTGTGCCGCGGAGCTTTCCGTTTACCTGAACGCCGATCTCTACCGTATCCTCGACAAGCGCGGATTCGTCAAGTACAGGCCAGCTTTCAAGAGCGATGGAACCGTCGTGTCCGAGTATCTTCCAGAGCTCCTCGCCCACATGAGGACATACGCAGGAGAACATCTTGATAAAGCCTTCCGCATATTCTCTCGGGCACTTTCCTTCTTTGATGGCCGCATTCATGAATATCATGAGCTGGCTTATCGCAGTGTTGAAACCAAGTGTCTCGTAGTCGTAGGTCACTTTCTTTATGGTCTGGTGATATACCTTTTTGAGATTGTCATTCTCACCCTCTGTGATGTTTGCGCTTTCCGTGAAGAAGGTCCATACACGGTTGATGAAACGTCTTGCGCCTTCAACACCCTGATCGCTCCAAGGCTTTGACGCCTCAAGCGCGCCCATGAACATCTCATAGAGACGGAGCGTGTCAGCGCCGTATTTCTCGATGATGTCGCTGGGATTTACCACATATTCGGGGAAACGCTTACCCATCTTGATACCGTTCGAGCCAAGGATCATGCCCTGGTGAACAAGTTTTTTGAAGGGTTCCTTTACGGGGGAGATTCCCTTGTCATAGAGGAAGCGGTTCCATATCCTGGAATACATGAGATGTCCCACAGCATGCTCGGGACCGCCGATATAAAGGTCTACGGGAAGCCAGTGCTTTAAAAGCTCGGGATCGCAAAGAGCCTTGTCGTTGTGCGGATCGATATATCTCATGTAATACCAGCTTGAGCCTGCGGAACCGGGCATTGTGGAGGTCTCTCTCACGCCCTTTATGCCGTTGTGGTCATATTTTTTCCACTCTGTGGCATTTTCAAGAGGTGCCTTGCCGTTCTTTCCCTTGTAGTCGTCAAGTTCGGGAAGCACAAGCGGAAGCTCGTCATCGTCAAGAACGTGGATCTTTCCCTCTTCGTCATATACAACGGGAACGGGCTCGCCCCAGTAACGCTGACGCGCAAATATCCATTCACGGAAATGGTAGTTTACCGTTCTCTTTGCAACGCCCATGTTCACAAGCTTGTCGGTGATGGCTTTCTTTGCTTCTTCTACCGTAAGTCCCGTGAATTCTTCGGAATTTATGAGCTTGCATCCTTTTCCGAGATAATCCTGCTTTTCGAACGCATGTTCGGAAACGTCCGCTCCGTCGATTACCTGGATCATGGGGATGTTGTGAGCGACGGCATACTCAAAGTCTCTCTGGTCATGTGAAGGAACAGCCATGACAGCGCCCGTTCCGTAGCTTGCAAGAACAAAGTCGCCAAGGTAAAGGTCTACTTCGCGTCCATTCACGGGATTTATGGCCTTAAGTCCTTTAAGAGGGCAGCCGGTCTTGCCCTTGTTGAGCTCGGTGCGGTCCATGTCATTCTTGAGCTTGGTCTCTGCGATATATTTTTCGGCCTCTTCCCTGTTCTCAACTCTGTCAAGGAGCTTCTGCACTATCTCGCCGTCCGGCGCAAGCACCATGAAGGTGATGCCGTAGATGGTCTCGATACAGGTGGTGAAAATGGAAAATTCACCGCCGCCGACGATCTTGAAGTTCACCTCGACACCCTCGGATCTTCCGATCCAGTGGCGCTGCATATCCTTTGTGGATTCGGGCCAATCGATATCATTAAGGCCTTCAAGGAGCTTTTCCGCAAATGCGGGCTGGTCGATGACCCACTGCTTCATGTTCTTTCTGATAACGGGATAGCCGCCTCTCTCGGACTTTCCGTCGATGACCTCATCGTTTGAGAGCACTGTGCCGAGTTCCTCGCACCAGTTTACCGGCATGTCGATATATTTCGCATAGCCTGCGAGATAAAGCTGCTTGAAGATCCACTGTGTCCATTTGTAGAAAGACGGATCGCTCGTTGCGATGCATCTGTCCCAATCATAGTCAAAGCCGAGTTCCTTGAGCTGTTTTGTGAAGGTCTGTATGTTTTTCTGGGTGAAACCGTTGGGATTGTTTCCTGTGGTGACCGCATACTGCTCCGCAGGAAGGCCGAAAGAATCATAGCCCATGGGATGAAGAACGTTATAGCCCTGCATGCGCTTCATTCTCGACACTATGTCCGTTGCGGTGTAGCCCTCGGGATGTCCCGCATGAAGACCTACTCCCGAAGGGTAAGGGAACATGTCGAGCGCATAAAACTTGGGCTTTGAAAAATCCCATGCGTCGGTCTTGAAAGTCTTGTGCTCTTCCCAGTATTTCTGCCACTTTTTCTCTATCTCCTTGTGGTTGTATTCGATAGCCATCTCGTTCACTCCTTTTTGTGTCTTGTGAATTTTCCCTAAATTGTACACTTAAAGCGCTTTGTTGTAAAGCACGAAATATCAGCTTATCACTTCATAAAACTGTTTAAGCGCTGTTTTATTGTGTTCTTTTTCGTCATAGTCATAATCGAGAGGCACTCTCCCGTCCATGAACGCAAGCAGCGCACAGACGATGCCTTCTTCGGTGCTGTCGGTCACAAACTGTCCCTTGTCGATAAGGCATCCCTCCACTGTCGAAAATCTCCCGAGTATCAAAGGGAGCCCAAGTGCTCTTGCTTCCCCGATCACCATCGGCAGCCCTTCGTGAAGAGAAGGCAGTATAAAACAGGTACACTGCTTCATTACAGCATAAGGGTTTTTAAGCGCTCCGGTCATGATAATACTGCCGTCCGGGGAAAGTTTTTCGGAAAGCGCTTTCTCTTCTTCAAAGTCCGGGCCGGATCCAATGATCACAAGCCTGGTCTCAGGATATTCTTCATGAAACTCCGAAAAAGCCCTTATCAGCGCTTTGTGATTTTTTTCGACACTGCATCTTCCGACGGTCACAAAGGAAACAGTGTCCTCGGGAAGCGTAAGCGCAGGGGCTTTTTCCGCTTCACTAAGCACTTTTTCTCCGTCGAAAAGATTGTCAACATATACGAATTTTTCCGGAGCGATGCCGTATCTTTCCGACAGATTCTCACGATTTACTTTGTTCACGCCTTTTCCGCACGAAACCACACAGTCAAACCGGTCGTATGTCTTAAACGTCCGTATCAGCCATGGGGAACGTCTCGTATACTCGCCGTACATGTCATTGTGCAGCCATATCAGGTGTTTTGCTTTGATCGCAAGGAGCATGTGGGCATAATAGAGATTGTACCCGTCAAAATCGATACATACGTCAAATTGCCTGTTTCCGAAAAGCTCTCTGATGTCCCGGTCGATCAGCTTTTTGTAAAGCCCTGTCTTTTCCGCGGGTATTCCGGTCTTTCTCACAGTCTGTTCCATCGCGGCATGGTACAGAGATGTGTCCTTCTCTATGATCTCGATCTTTTCATCAAGAGCCTCTCTTATATAGTCCGCGCTGTATTTCCTGCTTTTTACGAGGAGGAGCGTCACGTGGTGCTCAGACAGATCGATGTTTTTAAGCAGGTTTAGAAGCGCTGTCGTTATCCCGTTTTTCTTTGGTTTTCCCCTGAAGATGAGTATGTTCATACCGCTTTTTCCAATACGTCGTAAAACTCATTTACGGCTCTTTTGTTAAACTCGGAATAGTTGAAATCATATCCTGCGGGCACTTTTCCCTCGGCAAACGCCTTAAGTCCGTTGAAGATGTCATCTTCCTCATGCCCTATGAGCAGCTGTCCGTTTTCCGTCATAACTCCGGAAACGGAGGAAAAGTCGGAAACGATGACAGGCAGCTTAAGCGCCCTTGCTTCGTGGACCACCACAGGCTGTCCTTCGTGAAGCGAAGGAAGGATAAAGCAGTCGCAGTGTTTCATCACGACGTACGGGTTTACCACATGTCCCGGTATCATGACACATTCTGTAAGACCAAGGCTTTCCGTGAGTTTTTGAAGGTCTTCTCTCAGCACGCCGTCACCGAGTATATAGAGATATGCGTTTTTATACTCATCATGAAAGCGTCTGAATGCTTTTATCAGGCACTCGTGATTCTTTTCCGGGCTGAGCCTGCCTATAGTTACGAATCTTATGTTCCTGTCCCCGTTTTCGTCAGTCTCCGGGACATATTTCATATATTCCGCGTCAAAATCCTCGCGAAGGATCTCGCCGCCCTTTACGTAGGTCTCGGTAAAATAAGCTTCATGCACGAGATATGCGGGTTTATTGTCCACTTCCGAAATATGCTCGTCCGAAGACAGTTCGATCACTCGATTGAAATCTATAAGGTTGTCAGCATGAGTGAGCTTTTTCCCGTCTATATAGGTGTCGCACATCTTCTCGCGGTTTACCTTCATTATCTCGTTTCCGCAGGCGACCACCTTGTCGTAATACTTGTATAACTTGAATATCTTTAAAAGCCACTCGTATTTCGTGCGGTATTCCTCATACATGTCGTTGTGGAGCCATATGTATTTCGGAACATCTTTGTTCTGTAAAAGCATCAGCTGGTAGAAATAGTTATATCCCTCAAAATCCACGATGCGGTCAAAATGCATGCCGCCGTAGCACCGCTTCCACTCCCTTTTGTATACCTCATGGAAAGGCGTTCTCATGCCGAAACGGTTTCTCATGCGGTGCGCGATGTTTTCAAAGAGAGTCATGTTGAAAGTGCTGTTCCTGTAGATCACGCGCACCGCAGGGTTTATCCTCTGATAGAGCTTTACCTTTCTGTCTTCCGGGCACGATGTGATCATGGCAGTGACATCATATTTACTATAGTCGATATTGTCGAGAAGATTCACAAAGGCTGTGGAAATGCCGTTTGTAAGCATTTTTCCGCGCGAAATGAATATGCGCGTCTTTTCGTGAGAGACCTTGATAAGGTTCATGCCTTCGGTCTTTCCAAAGAATACCGTATCTATGATCTTTCTGCTTATGCCGCCCTTTCTTCCGGCATCGGCAAAAGCCTTGACTTCAGCGTATTTTTCCCGCCATTCGTCACAGACTTTATCGATATCACGGATATTTGCCGCGATTCCTTCGATATTCTCGGAAACGGGTCCCGGAAGGTGATCAAGCCCATGATACATGCCTCTTTCGGCCTTGTAGCTCTCCACATCCTCGATGTAAAAAAGCACAGGGTGGTCTGTCGCAAGGTAATCATAAAAAATGCTCGAAAAGTCACTCACAAGTATGTCTGTCACCGAAAGGATCTCGTTTGCGTCGATCATCGCAGGAACAAAAAAGCCGGCCTTCATCCTGTCTCCGGCAAGCTGGAAGACACGCTGATGAGGCTTTACAAGTATCTGATATTTACTTGTGTCTATAAGGCTTTCAAGCTTCTTTTTGAACTCAAAATAGCAGTCCACTCCGGCTTCGGCGTGTGCATAGTTCACGCCCTTCCAGGTGGGCGCGTAAAGGATTATCTGCTTGTTTTCGTCTATCTCTGTCCCGAGAGCCCGGAGTTTTCTGTATATCTCCTGCCTTTTGAAACGGAACAGTATATCGAGCCTGGGATACCCTTCCTCGATGATACGCCCATCATACATTCCGTCAAGCTTGTAGGCTTTTTTGTAGATCTCCGTAAGGAACGGGGAAGCAGACACCATATAGTCCGAAGCCATAAAGTTCTTAAGGACGTTTGAGACCTCGACCGCGCCATCGGGCATATCATATCCGAGAGTCTTTAAAGGGATCCCGTGCCAGGTGTTCACATATATCTGTCCGTCCTTTTTTGTGAAAAAAGACGGGAAGGAAACATTGTTTATGAGATATTTTGCGGAGGCAAGGTACTTTATGTAGGAAAAAAAGCCGTAATGTATGAATCTTACATTCCTGTGGTCTTTATATTCCTGCTTCAGTCGCTTTAACTCTTTCTGGTTTTCTATGGCCCAGATATGCGAAAAGTCTTTAAGCCTTTCATCGGAAAGCGCTTCAAGGAAAAGCGCGTAAGGACCGCAGAGCATCCCTCTTCCGAAAAACGACTCGTAAAGTATGGTCTTTTCCTGTATCTTTCTGTGCTTGTAAGCTCCCGCATAGAGCGTTCTTCTCACCATGTTGAGGCTGAAATAGTTCTTTACGAACTTAAAGCCGCCGGTGAACATTTTAAAAATCTTTTTTATCGTTTTCATTTTTCTCCGGAGCGCATTTCGGTGAGCAGTGCTTCAAACTGCGAAAGCGCGTCGATATCATATTTCTCGTAATCCACGTTCATGGGGCGGATCTTTCCCGAAAGGAGATCGGTAAGGCCCTGTTCAATGCCCTCAATGCTGCTGTCCACAAGCGTCCCGCCGTATTCCTTAAAGAATCCGCGCGGTCCCACTATGTCGGTGCTCACCACGGGAAGCCCCAGGATATCAGCCTCTGCGAGCACCAGTCCAAAGCCTTCATAGAAGGAGCTCAGGATGAAGCCGTCACAGTTTTTGATGATCGGGAAGGGATTCGGGATGTTCATGACAAGCGTCACATGATCCTTTAAGCCGTTTTCTTTGACCGCTTCTATGGTCTTTTCGTAATAGTCAAACTGGGAAACACCGCCCGCTATGATAAGTTCTGTGTCAGGGAACTTGGGAAGGATGTTTTTAAATGCCTCAAGAAGGCGCAGATGCCCTTTTTCGGGAGAAAACCTGCCCACATTCACGATCTTTTTCCTGTCCGACTGAAGCACCTTTTTAAGATGCTGCTCGCTCGGGAAGATGACGGTATCCTTTCCGGGTTCTATGGGAAGCTCCGCTTTTACCATCACAGACTTGTAATCTATAAGGTTTTTGCAGACTCTGATGTTTTTTCTGCATGGTCCCGCAAATACAGCGGTGGGCTCCACGATGTCATCGGTCACTGCAACGACCCTGTCATAATTACTGTAACAGAACTTTAAGACATCAGGCTCCACGGCACGCTTTATGGTCGTTTCCATCGTCATGTCGTTATGGACAAAAATAGCTTTTCCGCCGGGGTGTTTCGTGAACATCATGCTGGTCTCGCGTTCATAGCCGTTGAACTGTATGATGGTATCGATGCGCATCCTGTCAAAG
>JAEENL010000103.1 GCA_016283775.1 Lachnospiraceae bacterium
TGCCGCGATCGCCTTGTTTCTTGATATCGGGAAGGAAAGAAGGAATTCACCGGTATGCAGTTCTTCCTCTTTTGACACTATCCCTATCGCAGTGATCGCCGCAAACATTGCGCCGCCGAGTCCGTGCACCACACCGACTTCGGTCGCGAAATACCCCTTAAGTGTTGCAATGCTCAAGGTGCTCATTCCAAATGCGTCGGAAAACGCGCCCATGTTTGAAAACGCGTCGGCCATCTCTTTCATGTCACCCTGCATGCTCTCATACAGCAATATGCAGACAAGTCCCAGTCCTCCCACCGCAAAGCCCCAGATGAGCAGGTTCTTCAGGTTTAATCTTATTTCTCTGAAAAGTATTGTTCTCATTTTCGTCCTCCTCGCTTAGACCTCATCCTCGTAGAATCCCAGAAATGTCTCGTCGTCGATCTTCGGATCATCAAGCATCATAAGCCTGCCCTCACGCATTATGGCCGCGTTCCTGCAGTATTTGTTGACTTCCGTGAGCACGTGCGTCGACAAAAGGCAGGTCGTGCCCTGATCGACATATTCGTTTATCAGTTCAAAAAAGCGCTTCTGCATTAGAGGATCCAGGCCGCTTGTGGGCTCATCAAATATAAACAGCTTTGGCTTATGCTGCATCGCGCAGACTATGCTGACCTTTTTCCTGTTTCCGAGGGACAACTCTTTGATCCTCTTGTTTTTGTCGACCTTAAGCCGTTCGCACAGTTTTTCCGCCTCGGCCGAGCAGTCAAGCGAACGCATGTCCGCCGCATACTTTATCACATCCGCAACCTTCATCGAGCTGTAAAACCACGCTTCTGAAGGCATATAGCCCACATTTTCCAGTATCTTTTCATGATCCTTTACGGAATCCATCCCGAGTATCTTTATGCTTCCTTCAGCGAATTTCAAAAACCCCAGCATCGAGCGGATCGTGGTGGATTTTCCGGCGCCGTTCGGCCCGAGGAATCCAAAGATATCTCCTTCCTTTACGGTGAGTGACACGTCGATCACTCCGCGCGCTTTTCCGTAGCTCTTTGTAAGATGCGAGATCTCTATAGCGTTTGCCATGTTCTTCCTCCTTGTGTCATAAATTCTCTGCTTTAGATTTCGTTTTGCAGGATCAGCATAACAGAAAAAAAATACGGGAACAATGCCTGCTCCCGTAAGATGCACTTTTTCAGCCTTATCATTCACTTTTTTTGTGTTCGGTCTGGAAAAGCTTAAGTTCTTCGTTCAGTTTTTTGTCATCGATCCTGCGTTTTGACCTGTAGATCAGGAAAACACAGAAATATGTGAAGAGTATGTATGCCGCGAGGATCAGCGATACAAAGATGCTCCTGTCAAACCAGTTTCCAAAGAAAGAAACCAGCCCGTAAAGGCACGTGCAGACCGCAATGCCGGCGTATTCCCTGCCCCCAAGCTTATCAGCCTCGTCAAAATTGTTGAACAAAAACACCTGGATATAGCCTATAATGTAGCACGCGAGTATCATTTCCGCCATGTGGATCATATCCGCATTGAACACACCGTTTATCATGCGGTATACGCAGTAAAAGAAGAGTATCGCGAAGAAATACAGGCAGGCTTTGAATTCTATGCCTATCTCGTGTGTCAGGTATCTTTCCCAGAGCGTGAGTTTCTGTTTATCCAGTTTCATCTATCTCTCTCCTTTCAGCATTCTTCTGAATTCCGATGCGTAGCGCCTTGAGATCAAAATATGCTCTCCGCCTTCCATGCATGCGTCGATCCTGTTTGACGACAGGCTTTTAAGCGCCGTCACGCGGTTTACGTTTATCACCATGGATTTGCTGCATCTGAAAAAGGTCTCGTCACAGCTCTGCATGAAGGTGTTGAGCGACCCGTCAAGCCTCACCACTTTGTCCAAAGTGTAGGCAAACACCTTGTCCTCCACCGATTCCAGATAAAGGATGTCGTCGGTCTTTACGGCGACGCTCACATCATCAAGCCTTCCCCAGATAACGTTCCCTTCATTCCTTAATATCCCGGCGATCCTGTCAACAAGCGGGTTTGGCTCATGATATCGGATGACGATGCTCTCCTCGCCTGTATCCGTCTTTTGTATATCGATCCTCATTGTCCGTTTACCTCGCCATTAAGATGCGGCTTCCACGTAATACTGTGCCTGTGCGGCAAACATCTCCGCATATATCCCGTCCTTCCGGTGCACAAGTTCATCGTGGGTACCGTATTCCTTTACGGTCTTGTCCGCAAATACCGCGATATGATCGCAGAACCTGCAGCTTGAGAGTCTGTGGGAAATGTATATCGCGGACTTTCCGCCGACCAGCGCGTCAAACTTTTTGTAGATCTCGTATTCCGCCAAGGGATCGAGCGCAGCCGTCGGTTCGTCAAGTATCACTATCGGTGCGTTCCTGTAAAGCGCGCGGCTTATGGCGGTCTTTTGCTGCTGTCCGCCCGAAAGCTCCGTGCCATCCTCGTCAAAGCTCTTAAAGATCATTGTGTCAAAGCCTTTTTTAAGGTTCTTTGCATCCTCGTAAATGCCCGACAGTTTCAAGGTCTTTTCAAGATAGCTCTGATCCTCCGGCCTTAACGTATCTCCCATTTCGACATTGTCCTTTAAGGAAAACGCGAAAAGCTTGAAATCCTGGAACACTACGGAAAACAGCCTTCTGTACTCGCTTTCGGAATAATCCCTGATATCTTTCCCGTCTACAAGTATACGCCCTTCCGTCACATCATACAAGCGGCAGAGGAGTTTTATGAACGTTGTTTTTCCGGCGCCGTTAAGCCCGACCACCGAAAGGTGCTCACCCGGGGCGATCTTTATATTGACATCTTTAAGCACATATTCCTCGCTTCTCGGGTATTTAAAGGAAACATGCCGGAACTCGATCACATGCCTGTCGCCTGTGACAGGCTCTGTGCCTTTTTTAAGCGCATCAGGATACTCAAGGTAGACCAGATACTGATAAGCGTAGCTGCACTTCTGCGTGAGGTCCTGGAGGTTACCGCCTATGCCGATGAGGCTCTGGTACAGACTGCTCGCCGCCGATGCGCACATAGTGAACTCGCCGAGCGAGATGATGCCCTTGATGGCCCTGTAGCCCATGTAGAAATAGCTTAAACCGTCACGGAAGGCATTCGCGATGTTCGCTTTGTATGTGTTCCTGCGCTGAAGGTGCGCTTCCTCCTCCCATAGTGCGATCTGGTTCTTTGCATATATGGTACCGCGCTCGGTGAACATCTCGGCGCTCTCGTACATCCTTGTGTCAAGGCCGTGCCTGTAGGACGGCACATCAAAGAAAAAGTAGCCGAACAGCCTGTTTGACTTTGCAAGCTTCATGAAAAACGAAAGCTCGATCTTCTGGTTTTTGACATTGAACCAGCATACAAGCCCCATCGCGATTATCTGCACGGGTATCAGCAGAGGGCAGTGAACCGCGATGATCGCAATGACCGTGATCATGAGTACGGTATTGTAGATTATCCAGTAAAAACAGTTCAGCATCGAGATGACGCCGCCCGAATACCAGGATATCCCCTCTCTTGCCTTTTCCAGCTGGTTTAAGACATCGGGATCCTCGGTATACTGAAAATCCATCGACATCGACTTTTCACAGATCCCGTACTGCAGCACCCTGTCAAAATAGGTTTGGCACCACGAAAACGATGAATTTGCGATGTTCCGTAACAGCCTTGAAACAAACTCCGCCGTTACCGTGAGGATCACGTAGAAAACAATGTTTTTCAGGTGGTCTTCGACCGGCATGCCGTCCTTTATCGCAACGATCTCATCGACCAGAAGCTTTGGGAGCAGCAGGACTTTCAGCTCCGAAAGGCCGTTTCCCAGAGCACTCAGAAGATACAGCAGATATACGCTCTTTTTCTCGTGCCATACGGTCTTAAAAACGAATTTCAGCACCTTCCGGGTCATCGTCCAGATGCCCGGGCCTTTGTCTTTGTCCTCTTTGTTGTTTTTTGCCATGATCCCTCTCCCCTTATGCCTGTGCAGGCTCGGCTCCGGCACCTACGGTCTCCCGGTCGCCTTCCTCACCGTTTTCCACGTAATACTGTGCCTGCACGTTAAACATCTCGCTGTATGCCCCACCTGCCTTAAGAAGGCTCTCGTGAGTTCCGTATTCCACCATCTCCGCATCCTTGAACATCGCAACATTCGTACAGAACTGCGTGGAGCTCAGGCGGTGGCTTATGTAGATCGCGGTCCTTCCCGAAACAAGGCGGTCAAACTCCTTGTAAAGCCGTGCTTCCGCCATCGCGTCAAGCGCAGCCGTGGGCTCGTCGAGCACTATCACAGGCGCATTCTTGTACAGGGCTCTCGCGAGCGCGATCTTTTGCTTTTCGCCGCCCGAAAAATCCACGCCGTCGTCCTCGACGACCTTCAGCACTTCAGTATCCGCGCCATTTTTAAGTTCTCTGAGCTTTTCCGCCATTCCCGCGTCCTCAAGACAGCGTATGGCTTTTTCTTTATCGGTATCCGCAACAGTGCTCATCGAAACATTCAGATACAGCGGGAACGCAAACAGGCACACTTCCTGGAAAACGGGCGAGAACAGCCTGTAATACTCCTGTCTGTTGTATTCCGAAATATCGGTGCCGTTAAGGAGTATCCGTCCCTGTGTGGGCTCATAGAGCCTAAGGAGCAGCTTAATGAACGTTGTCTTTCCCGCACCGTTAAGACCCACTACCGCAAGCTTTTCCCCCGCCTTTACAGTGAGGGTCAGGTTCTTAAGCGCGAAGTTTTCCGCGCCCGGGTATTTAAACCATACATCCTCGAAAGTAAATTCGTACTTATCTGATTTCGGAACGCTTTTTCCCCCTTCCTCAATGTCGGAATCGATATCCATGAAACTCCTGAAATCATCCACTTCGCGGCTCCTTGCCAAAAGGTCGTTAACCCTGTCGAGTATTGCAAGGACATTGTTGAAAAACGTTGCGGCAGAGCCCAGGTAAAGCGTGAAATTACCGATCGAAAGGTCCTTGTTGATCACGCTGTAGATGAGCCATGCATACAGCCCGCTCTCGGCTATGAGCCAGAGCGCGTTCCCGATGAGCCCGCACACCCACCAGCGAAGCTCGTTTTCCTTTTGCGCTGCGAGCCTTTCTTTGCTGAGTTCCCTGTATTTGCCGATCAGATAGTCCTTAAGGCCGTACATCCTGATATCCTTCGCTGCAGAAAAATCGGTGAAGGTATAGCTCATGTAGCCGTCTTTCCGCCACCATGTCGCAAGCGGATCCCAGATGCGTTTTTTGCAGACCTTGTTCGTATGGTTCTTTACCACAAAGTTAAATACAGCAATCAGCGCCATGCCGGTCACGATCGGGACGCTCAAGGTTCCCATGATCACAAGGCCCACAATGACCACGGCAAGATTTGTGGCAAAATTCTCCATAACATGCATCATGCCCTCTACGCCGTTGTTATTGTTGTTTGTGGCGTTACCGGCCTTTTGATAACAGTCCATCACATCCTTGTCTTCAAGGTTCTGGTAGCGCTGAGTCATGAATTTTCTGTTTTTGTTGATGATCTCGACAAACCTCACGCTTATGTATCTGTACCAGTTGTCATACTGCGCCCAGGTTTCCGCAAGCGTAAACACAAGCTGCAAAGCAAACAGCCCCAGCATCAGTACGGTGAGATATGTTATGCTCTGCCGCCCGGTCACCGCGTCTATCACAAACTTTGAGATAAACGTCCAAAGATACCTTGTCGCAGTCACGGAGATCACGAGTACCGCTATGATGATCCTGAGCTTCGGTTCTGTCCTGAACATGCTCTTCGCGACATACCGCATGTTCGACCACAGCCCGTACTCCTTGTGAAACCTGTTTTTGTTCTCTTCCTCACTACCCTTTTTCTTTTTCATTTTCCGCCCCGTTTATGTGTTCAGTCTCTTATCGGTTCCTGCTGTCATTTGCACAGTTCCGCTATCCTGTCACCTGTTTCGTTCGATGAAAGCGGGAATTTAAAGACCATGTCAAAGCAATGCGCTTTATCGTCTTCCCATAGTAATCCGATATAACATTTTTTCATAAACGCTCTCCTCCTATTTCTTTTCCTTTTTTACGATCTTCTCACGCTTGAGCCATTTTTCCCTCCTGTGGCTGATCATCATGTTAAAGCCGCACGGGGTGTCCACGTAGTCTCTTGCGATCATTAGGAGAGCCATGAAAAGCCCGCCGTAGTTTTGATCTGTCCCGTAATAATGTTCCTCCTGCTCTTCGTCCACCATAGTGATCCTGTGAAAAGGTGAATTCCCTCCGTAACTGAAGTGGCCGATGAGCCTGAATATCTCTTCCATCACCTCTTCGACCTTTTCGACGCTTATTTTCATGGATGACGCTATGAGACGGGCGCTTACAAATTCATCATGTCCAAGAGAATACAGAAAAGCCAGGACGGAAAACTTTTCCTTGTCTCCGAGTAATGCAAACAGTTCACACAGTGGATCGGCATTGTTTACCACGTTTTCAAAAACATCGAAATCCCCGGGATCGTTCAGCCACACGTAAAAGTCGTTATCACGCCTCAGTCCCATATATGAGTATGATCTGTCATCTATGTACACGGACGCCATCTTGGGATCGTCGAGACCGTCACAGGGCGGATTATAGAATTCCTTGTTATTGGCCCATGGAGCTGTCATCGAAGCCCAATGCATGTTTCTTACAAACTGCGAGAGTTCCGTTCCCCCCGGCATTTTGTTCTCGCTTTCCTTTTTGCAGATATCCTGGATCTTATCATGCAATGTCTGCTCAAAGGAAATCGTCCGTTTCTCCCTTCCGTAAAGGAAATCTATCGAAACATCAAAGAAATCCGCTATCGCAGGGATTATCTCGCTTTCCGGATATTTCCCGTTTTCCCACTTTGATACTGCCTGCGCGCTCACGCCGAGGTGAGAGGCAAGCTGTTCCTGTGTGATGTTCCGTTCTTTCCTCAAGGCCTGAAGATTGGCGGAAAAATCGTTTATACTCTTCTTTCCCGTTTTACCGTTTTTGTTGTTCTGTCCCATGTCCTGTCCTTTCCGTGAGGGCTTTCGCCCGTGTGACACATCAGTTTGGTTGAACTACGGCTATATTACCATATGTTTCGGTTGAGTTGAACAGTTAATTTCAACATAAAGTATATTTTTAAAAGAAAAACGGGCAAAATACAACTTTAAGTTGATTTCTGCCCGTTTACTCTCCTAAAATACGTCCGGAAGGATGTTGTATATATACTCGTAAATGTACGGATACCAGTGTACGCCTTCTTCCCATGAGCCGAAGCGCAGCCTCTTGTCGCTGCCGTTGTCCCAGCCGTCCGCGAGCATGGCCTTTATTTGGGCGCTTAACGCCGGGAAAGCGATATCCTTGTCACCCGTGAAGGCGAACACATTATAGGACATGTCGCCAAAGCCTTCGTCTTTGACAGCCTCGCGCATCAGTTGCGATGTCTTCTCCGGGAAAGTTGCGCCGCCCTTCTGCTCCACTATCCAGCAGTCACCGCTTAGCGGCATATAGTGCTTTACGATATCGAGGCAGTTGAGCATCACTTCCCATGTGGTCTCCGCGCCCATTGAGAAACCACCGAAAGCCCTGTGCTCACGGTCCGCGATCGTACGATACTTACTGTCTATCAAAGGCATCAGATCGTTCCTGAATTCATTGTGGTAAAACTTTGTGAGAAGCCCCGCTTCCTTAATGTCATGCAGTGCGCTCTGAGAATCGGAATAATAAAAGCTCGGGAATACCACGATCAGCGGCTTTAAAACTCCGTCTTCGATCATGTGGTCAAGGATGTACAGCAGCTCTCTCTTTTTTTCCTGCCCATAGAGGAATTCCTCTTCGTTTCCGCCGCCTCCGTGCATGAGATAAAGCACTCTGTAGGCCTCTTCAGCGTTGTCATCATATCCTTTCGGAAGATAGACCAGCGCGCGCTTTGTGACCTCTGCAGAATCTGCGCAGTAGACCTTTGAGGGATAGGTTATTTCCTCTACCCTTCCGCCGTCCGAAATGGGCTCGTAATACTCCTTCGGAACACGTCTTGTATAATCCATATATACTCCCTCCGCTTAACCTTCAAAAACGTAAACATTCCACGAAAGCGGCTGTATGCGCACTTTCAGTTCTCCGTTTTCAAAGGTGTAGTCCTTCTCTTCCGTAGGTTGCAACAATGTATCGTTTTCAAACGAATTCTTGAGATCAAGGTCGTCCGTCCTCATCGTGTATACCGCTGCCGGCTTATATCCTTCAAAGCCCTTAAGATCCACGGTGAGCGGATAATCCGTCTCTTCGTTCCTATTTATCGCAAACACTGTAACATGCTTGTTTTCCTTATCCCACGCGCTTGCGGAATCGATAAAGTACACGCCTTCTTTTCCCGTATACTGCGAAGTGTCC
>JAEENL010000104.1 GCA_016283775.1 Lachnospiraceae bacterium
CATGGCAGCCGGCGCATTTGTGCAGGGCTCATCCATCGAGCTTTCGGCCGACGGTCCCATAGAACCGCCTTACGAGATATATCTTCAGGGCGGTCTCACCTGGTACCACGCAAAACTCGGCGTCATGAAATCCCTCCAGGAAATGATGAACGCTGGAGAGATAAAGCATCTTTGATCTTTACGTCATTTCCGTCCGGGAGAATACAGAAAGGACTTTATGAACGAAAAAAAGATCACAATGAAGGAACTTCCCGTTTCCGAAAGACCCTTTGAAAAATGTATGGAAACCGGGATAGAAGCGCTATCCGACAAGGAACTGCTCACGATACTCATCCGCACGGGGTCATACCCATACAGAGCCGATGAAGTGGCTCTTAATGTCCTGTCATATTGCGGAAACAAAGGGATCACAGCTCTTTTCAGGATGACACCCGACGAACTCTCACAGATCCCCGGGATAGGAAAAGTAAAAGCCGTGCAGCTTGCCGCTGCCTGTGAGCTTTCAAGAAGGATAGCGTCTTCAAAGAAGCCCTTCGGGAACAGATTTATTTCATCAAAAGCCATTGCGGATTACTATATCCCGATGCTCTCAAAAAAGACAAGAGAACAGTTTTATGTGATAGTGCTCGATACAAAGAACAGAGTGCTCCACGAGGAGCTTTTGTCAATAGGAAACATAAGTTCCGCCATCGCAGACCCCAGGGATATCTTTCAGATCGTGCTGAAATACAACGGTTCGAGCATCGTCCTTCTCCACAATCACCCGAGCGGAGACCCGACACCGAGCACGGAAGACATCAAGATCACAAAGAGGATATCACAGGCGGGGCATATCATGGGAGTGGACGTGGAAGACCATGTGATAATCGGCGGAAATTCCTATGTTTCACTCAGAGAAGACGGTTATTTCATACCGTCCCAAAACACGTAATTCAAGTTGAAATGATACTTTAAAAATGCTATACTAAATCCAATGTTTTTTCAGGAGGACGTTTCTATGGCAGCCAAGGTTTTCGGCATCGATTTCGGTACCAGCACCATTAAGATCTACAGAAAAAATGAGGGAGTCATCTTTGACCAGAAAAATCTGATCGCGCTCTGCAACGGCCAGGCGGTCGCTATCGGAGACGAGGCTTTCAGGATGCTGGGCAAGGCCCCCGATAACTATACCATCACATACCCCGTAAAAAACGGCGTTATCGCCGATATCAACAATATGCTGATCCTTCTTAACGAGGCTTTTGCGCAGATCGAAAAGAAAGTGGGAAAGATCACGGGTTCGGAGATCATCGTTGCAACACCGACAGACATCACTGAGGTTGAGCAGAGAGCATATTTCGATCTTGCTTCAAACTGCATCGCAAAGCCCAAAAAGGTCCGCATCGTTCAAAAGCCCATTGCCTGTGCCATCGGCACAGGACTTGAAGTCATGAACGCTTCGGGCGTCATGGTAGTCGATATAGGCGCGGACACCACCGAGATCTCGATAATGTCCATCGGAGGCATAGTTTCCAGCAAACTTGTGCCCATCGGCGGAAACACCTTTGACAGCCTTATAATCAACAACGTCAGAAAGAAATACAATCTGATCATCGGAAACGCAACGGCCGAGACTCTTAAAAAAGAGCTTGCTTTTGCATGCGAACCGGAACATCTTACATACAAGATCTGCGGAAAAGACGTGCTTTCGGGACTTCCGATCGACATGGAGATGGATTCCGAGATGATAACAGAGACGATCTCAGAAAGTCTCTACCAGATCGTCGACAATGTGAAAGCGATCCTCGAGAACGCTCCGCCGGAGATCTCCGCGGACATCATGGATTCCGGCATCTTCATCGCCGGCGGTTCCGCAAACATCAGAAATATCGACAAGCTTTTCGCATCGGAAACGATGCTCGACATCAATATATGCGAAGACCCTTCGAATAATGTCGTAAAGGGTCTCGGGATCATCCTTGAGAGCGGCAGCAAGTACAATTCGGTTGCATTTGCTTCCGGACAGATCTCGCGCATCGGCTGATCGGAGTTTACATGAGCGGCAAAAGACGCAGAAGAAGAGCGGCCCGCAGGAGGAACGACAAGGAGCGCATACAGATAAACATACTGCCAAAGCATGTGATGTTTGTACTTTGCTTCCTGTGCGGCGTTATAATGTTTGTTTCATACAGATTCCCGGCCTATATGCAGCCCGTAAAGAACGTGATCGACATGGTCGTGTTTCCGATGCAGCGCGGCATAAACCACATCGGAACACGCATATCGGATTCGTTCAGGCGCTTTGAGGATCTGGAAGACTTAAGAAAAGAAAATGAAGAATTGCGCGCCCAGATAGAGGATCTTACCGCAAAGAGCCAGATGACGAACCAGGACAGATATGAACTGGATGCCCTGAGAAAGCTTTATGAGCTTGACGGAAAATACACTGACTATCCGAAGGTCGCGGCAAGGATCATCGCGCGCGAAAGTAACGGCTGGTACAGAAGCTTTACTCTGGACAAGGGCTCAAACGACGGCATAAAGAAAAACATGAACGTTATCGCGGGAAACGGCCTTGTCGGCATAGTTTCCGATGTCAGAAAGAGCACCTGCATAGTAAGAGCCATAATAGACGACAATTCCAGCGTATCCGGGATGTTCTCGTCTTCCGGTGACACCTGCATCGTTACGGGAAACATGAACAGCCTGAAGAATGACGGCATCATACCCGTTTCCATGATCTCGATGAACGCTTCCGTGATAAACAACGAAGAAGTTGTCGTTTCACACATAAGCGACAGATATCTCCCGGGCATCCTCATCGGATATGTAAAAGATGTCTATGTGGATTCGAGCAATATGACAAAGGCCGCCGTGCTTGTTCCGGCAGTTGATTTTGAACATCTTGATGAAGTGCTCGTGATAACGGTCCTCAAGGAGACCGAAGAGTAAAGAAGGGGTCACATGATCAGAGCGATCGTTTATCTAATTGAAATATTCGTCTGCTTCATACTTCAGACCTCGGTCTTTTCATATTTTTCGCTTTCGGGCGTCGTTCCCGACTGTATTTTGATACTTGTGATCTCGGTCGCATATATGGGCGGCCAGAACAAAGCGATAATCGTCGGATTCCTTTCCGGACTTCTCCTTGATATCATGTCCGGAGGCATCATAGGTCTGTGCCCTCTGATCTATATGGGCGTGGCTTATCTTGCAGGTTATTCCAACAAAGTATTTGACGCACATGACTATATAATCCCGAATGCGCTGGTCTTTGTGGGAGAAGTGGTATATTCCGTGGCTTACTACTGCGGGACTTTTCTTCTCATGGGAAAGACCGGGCTTTTCGGCTATATGGCGAATACCATAATCCCGCGTGTCATTTACACACTGATCGTGGGGCTTTTTATGTATCCGCTTTTCCTTCTCCTTGAGAAGCTGATCTCGTTCACCGGCGGAGTGGCAGATGATAATTAACAGGATATTACAGTCCATTAAGAAAATACTGACATCAAGAGTGTTTTACATCGGCATCGTTTTCGGTGCCCTGCTTTTGGTACCTGTGTTCAGGCTGTACAATCTCCAGATCGTGAAGGGTGCGGAAGTAGCCGAAAAGAAGGAATATTATACCGTTAAAGAGAGATATATCCCGGCAACAAGGGGAAATATCTATGACAAGAACGGTGTGCTCCTTGCATATAACGAGCTGTCATATTCCGTTTTTCTTGAGGATACGGCGGTACTCACTACGAATGCCCAGAAAAACGAGATGATAGTGCAGCTCTACAAGCTTCTCCGAGCACACGGATACGAGCCAGAGATCGAATTTGCGATCTATCTTGACGAAAACAACGTTCCTCAGTTCAATGTGAGCGGAAACGCGGAACTCAGGTTTAAAAAGAACGCATACGGACTCACTTCGGTAAACCGTCTGACAAACGAACAGAAAAACGCGACCGCTGCCGAAGTGTTTGATTTCCTTGCTCACGGAAACAAGTCCGCCGCGATGTTCCAGGTAAGTGACGATTATTCCATTTCGGAACAGCTTGATATACTTACCGTGCGCTACCAGTATTTCTCAAATGCTGACAGAGCTTACAGATATACGCTCGTTACAAATGTCGACGAGGTCACGATAGCGGCTCTCATGGAGGCAAAGGCGGATCTTCCCGGCGTTTCCGTGGAACAGCAGACAAAGCGTATTTACACTTACGACAAATATTTCGCCCATGTGATGGGGTATACCGGCCTCATAAACGAAAAAGAGCTTGAAGAACTGAACGGAACGGAAGGCAGTTTTTACACGACAACCGACTATGTGGGAAAGACCGGCATAGAAAAGGAATTTGAAGAACAGCTCTCGGGAAAGAAGGGCATTGAACTCATCACGCTGAACTCCTCAGGAAGGATTTTAAGCTCTACCGTAAAGCAGGAGCCGGTGTCGGGAAATAACATCTATCTCACGCTCGATGCGGAGCTTCAGAAGGATTATTACTATCTGCTCGAAGAGAATATCATGAAGGTCCTGGTCTCCGCGATCACGCCCAAGATGGATTACGGTACAAAAGGAGAGAGCTCCGACGACATCCTTATCCCGATATATGAAGTGTATTATGCGCTTTTCCACAACTATGTGCTGGATATGGACAAGATCTCGGACCCGAACGGTTCGGAGCTTTCAAAAGGTGTTTATGAGCTCTATACATCATTTCGAGATTATGTCATAGATTCGCTCGAAAACCATTTCAGATACGGAAATACCACGCATGCGGACAGGCTTTCCGAGGAACTGCAGGACTTTGTCAACTATTTTTACTCGCAGATGAAGACAAAGAAGTATCTCGATACTGAAAAGATAGATACGACGGATCCCGTATACATCGCTTACGACGCGGACAAGACAAGCTTTTACGAATATATGGTACATGCGATAAATTCTGAGTGGGTATCGCTTGAAAATCTCGGTATCGAGGGAAGCTTCAGGACCACTGAAGAGATCTATGAGATATTGCTCGACAAAACGTTCGAGACCTTGTACGACAACCCCGAATTTGACCTCATGATCTACCGCGATCTGATATTTGATTATAAATTAAAAGGAAAGCAAATTTGTCTTTTATTATTCGATCAAAATGTGATAGAATATAACGAAGCGGATTACAAAAAGGTATATAACGGGAACAAGAGCGCATACGATTTTATGATCGAAAAGCTCGAAAACCTTGAGATAACGCCCGCACAGCTAGCTCTCGAGCCTTGCAGCGGCGTGATAGTACAGGCCGACTGCCGCACCGGTGAGGTGCTTGCTCTTGTAAACTATCCGAGTTATGAGAACAACAAGCTCGCAAACAAGATTGACTGGGAGTATTACCAGGAGCTCCTACGTGACAACAGTAATCCCTTGTACAACCGTGTGACACAGCAGAGGACAGCAACGGGTTCCACGATAAAGCCCATGATGGCTGTCTGCGGTCTTTTGAACAATGTCATCTCCACAAGTGAAAAGATACACGATGACATCATATTCACAAAGATCGACCCGAGTCCCGCCTGCTGGAGGGAAAAGGGCCACGGAAACCAGAACGTTTCCGACGCGATCATGAACTCCTGTAACTATTACTTCTTTGAAGTGGGTTACAGGCTTGCAAGCAAGGGACTTTCAAAGTATTCCGATTCACAGGGTATCAGATACCTGACAGAGACAGCGGCAATGTTCGGACTTACGGAAAACACAGGGATAGAAGTTCCCGAAGCCGAGCCGTCCGTTGCAAAAGCCGACGCGGTCCGTGCATCCATCGGATATGGGCATAAGTTTACCGCGACCGAGATATCGCGCTATGCGACGGCAATGGCGACAAAGGGCACTGTTTACGAATATACCCTTATCGACAGGATAACCGACAAAGACGGTCTTGTGATCTATAAATGCAATCCTACTGTGATAAGGACAGTCACGGGGCTTTCGTCAAACTCCTGGTACCAGATCCACTACGGAATGCAGAGAGTTATCACAAACTCGACCACACTTAAAAAAGCATTTTCCATCATACCTTTTGACTGCGCGGCAAAGACAGGTACAGCCGAGGTTTCCGATAACAACGCGCCTCACGGACTCTGCATCTCGTTCGCTCCGATGAACGATCCCGAGACAAGTGTCGTGGCCGTCATCTCAAACGGATATTCGGGAACGAACGCAGCGCTTGTTGCAAATGCGGTATACAAAAGATACTATGACATAAAAGAAGAAGTCGACATAGGCGAAGTCATCACGATTGGAGATTAACGCTCAAAGGAGATTGTAATGGCAAATGACATTGTTAAGCTGAAAGGCAATAAATACGGTCTGACATTGAATATTTCCACACAGGCTTCTTTTGACCTGATCAAGGAGGAAACGGAAAAGCTCTTCAAGAGCCCCGTGACAGGCAGGATGTTCGGCACCGAGAGCATTGCGATCGGATTTGAAGGAAAGCTGCTTGACGAACATCAGAAGGACGAACTCCTTGATATCATCACAAACAGCTGCAGCCTGAACATCGTCTGCGTGATGGATTTTAACGTAGGCACCGAAATGAAGTTCAGAAGGGCGGTGGAGACATATGAAGAGCCCGAACCTGAACCTGTGCCTGAGCCTGTTCAGGATTTCCCTCAGGTAACTGATGATCCCGTAAGGACCTTCGCCGAGAGCCCTGTGCTCAACAGGTCCGAGGAGTCATCGGCGCCGGATCCGGCAGCGCCTTCACTCGGAGATTATGTATTTCCCGGAAATGCTGAGCTTGCTGAAAACACAGCCGATGTCGATCTTTCAAAGATCGCAAAATTTTACAAAGGAAATGTACGTTCCGGAGTGGTGCTGAACGAAGACTGCAGCCTTATAATAATCGGTGACGTGAACACCGGCGGCGAGGTATTTTCAAAGGGCAACATCATAGTGCTCGGTGCCCTGAGAGGAAATGCCTATGCGGGAAGCGCAGGTAACAATGATTGCTTTGTGGCAGCGCTCACGATGAACCCGGCTCAGATAAGGATAGGCGACATCATAGCGCGTTCTTCCGAATCGGTCGTAAGCACACTAAATGAAGAGCATGAACCGAAGATAGCGATCGTAAGGGATAATACGATAGCTATCGAGCTCATCAACAAATCGGTTCTTAATGATATAATTATTTAATATCGGAGGATTCTAAATGGGTGAGGTAATCGTAGTAACATCCGGTAAGGGCGGCGTAGGTAAGACCACTACCACCGCAAATGTCGGAACAGGACTTGCGAAGCTCGGAAAAAGCGTTGTGCTTATCGATATGGACATCGGTCTCAGAAACCTTGACGTTGTAATGGGACTTGAAAACAGGATCGTTTATAACCTTGTGGATGTCATCGAGCAGAAATGCAAGGTAAATCAGGCTTTCATAAAGGTTAAAGGGTTCAACAATTTCTATCTTCTTCCCTGCGCGCAGACCAGAGACAAGACCTCTGTTACTCCCGAGCAGATGAAGACACTTACAGATATGCTCAAGAAGGAGTTTGATTACTGCCTTCTCGACTGCCCGGCTGGTATCGAGCAGGGCTTCAAGAATGCGATCGCAGGCGCCGACAGAGCGCTCGTCGTGACCACTCCCGAGGTTTCCGCAGTACGTGATGCGGACCGTATCATCGGACTTCTTGACGCAAATGAAGTAAAGCGTTACGATCTTATCGTAAACCGCCTGAGACCCGACATGGTCAAGCGCGGAGAGATGATGTCCGCGGAAGACGTTCTTGACGTTCTTTCCATCGACCTCATCGGTATTGTACCGGATGATGAGAATATCGTTATCTCAACAAACACCGGCGTTCCTCTCGTTGGTTCTGATTCACTTGCGGGCAAGGCATTCCAGAATATCTGCCTGCGTGTAACCGGCGAAGAAGTTCCTTTCCTCGATCTCAACAAGAAACAGGGCTTCTTCTCCAGAATTTTCGGAAAGAAATAAGGAGGGGACGAAATGGGATTCTTATTTGGTAAAAGAAAGAACAAATCAGCAAGCTCTGCAAAGAACAGACTTCAGTTCGTGCTCTATTCCGAGCATCAGGGCCTGCCGCCTGAAACACTTGAAAAGATAAAGAGTGAGTTCATCACAGTTATCACAAAATATGTGGACGTCGACACGGAGAACCTTGACGTAAAGATCACTCCCGACGGCGCGATTCAGGCAAATATCCCGATCTTGGAAAAGAAGGGCAGAAGAGTTTAAAGGATGTTTAAAAGGATTGCGGCAACGTTAATATCGTACAACTACAAAAAACTGGACCTGCTCCTGTATTTTGTGGCCATTGTACTCGGATGTATCGGCTCATATACGATATATGTCATGCCAAACATGGCGGAAGGGCTTTACCTCAAACAGCTTGTCGGCGTATTTGTCGGTATATTCTTTGCGATTGTCGTAAGTCTTTTCAATTACCGTTTCTGGACGCTCCTCAGTATACCGATCTATCTTCTTGATCTTGCGCTTCTTTTTGCAGTCAAGTTTACGAGATTCGGACTCACATACTGGGGCGCCACCAGATGGCTCGGGATAAAGGACGTTTTTTCCTTTCAGCCGTCCGAACTTACCAAGTTTGTAATGATCATATGCCTTGCAAAGCTTTATGATCTGTTTAAGAACAAGATGGACAAGTTTTATGTGTTCATCCTTGCCGTATTTGTTTTTGCACCGCCGCTCGGGCTCATAATGCTGCAGCCCGACCTTTCGACATCGATAGTGCTTTGTGTGATGTTTGCGATGATGCTCTTTTCATCGGGATTCAACATCAAGTACATCATAGCGATGCTCGTGATCGTTGTTCCTTTGGGGATATTCGGATTCTGGTACGTGCAGCAGCCCGATCCGATGTTCATAACATCGAACCAGCAGCTCAGGATCCTTGCATGGCTTCATCCTGAACAATATCCGGATGAAATGTACCAGCAGCTGAATTCTCTTAAAGCCATAGGCTCGGGAGGGCTTCTCGGGAAGACTCTTACAGGTGACACCGGCCCCAGAGGCACTGTATATGTGGCGGTACGTGAAAGTGATTTTATCTTTACGGGGATATGTGAAGAATTCGGATTCCTTGGCGCACTTGTGGTGATCGCGCTTTTTGCGGTGCTCACCTTCAGGATGATCAAGATCGCGATAAATGCCAAGGATCTTATGGGTAGACTTATTGCCACAGGTTGTGTTACAATATTCCTGTCGCAGGCGTTTGTAAATATGAGCGTGGCAACACTTATTTTTCCCAACACGGGAATATCACTGCCGTTTGTAAGTAACGGTCTCAGTTCTGCCGTCAGCAGCTATTTTATGCTGGGGATGGTCGAAAATATCGCCATCAACACGGGCGAAGTAAAGGTCAGGGAAAGCGAGGACTATATCAGATGAATATCGGCCTTGTTGCACATGATGCCAAAAAGAAACTGCTTCAGAGCTTCTGCATAGCATATCGCGGCATTCTTTCAAAACATGATCTTTATGCCACCGGGACCACGGGCAGGATGATCGAAGAGGGGACCGGCCTCACGATCCACAAATATCTTGCCGGTCATCTGGGCGGCTCCCAGCAGATGGGCGCTCAGATAGAAAACAATCAGATAGACATGATGATCTTTTTACGGGACCCGCAGAATCCTAAGATCCACGAGCCCAATGTCTTTGACATTATAGCTCTCTGCGACGTCCACAATATCCCGTTCGCGACCAACATCGCAACGGCCGAGCTTCTCGTCAAAGCCCTCGACAGAGGTGATCTCGACTGGCGTGAGCTCTATAAAAACTGATAATGATTTGATCATTATAAAATAAATCAATCCGGGAGGAAGGTACTATGATACAGATTATCGCAGGAGAAAAGGGAAAAGGGAAGACAAAGATCATACTTGACAAGGCTAATTCGGATGCACTCACATCTGACGGCTGCGTTCTTTACATCGACAAGAACAGCAAGCACATGTATGAGCTCAACAACAAGATCCGTCTCATCAACGTTAAGGACTATTTCATCGACGGAGCAAAAGAATTTGTCGGATTTTTGAGCGGTATGATCTCCCAGAACCATGATATTTCCTCTATTTACCTTGACAGCTTCCTTACCTGTGCAAATATCGGCGTTGCCGAAATGGATGATGTGCTCAAGAAACTCGAAGTCCTTTCAGCATCATTCAAAGTTGATTTTATCTTAAGCGTTTCCGCAAACGCAAACGACTTAAGCGCTGAGACCAGACAGAAGGTCACAGTGGCATTATGATCCTTTGGAAATAACAGTCTTTTCCGGCACGGGGCGGGATTTCCTGCCTTGTGCCGTTTACGTTAAAGAAATCAAGGTTTTTTTATTTTGGCAAAAGTACGTGCAGAAAAAATAAAAACCTATAAGGATATCAATATCGGACTTGTCGTATTTCTGTTCATCATCATATACATTGTGATAAACGTGTATATCTATTTTACAAAGTCCGAGATATCGATATATGAAGTCCCTTCCGGAACGCTTTATTCAACGCAAACCTACAAGGGGCTTATTGTTCGTTCGGAAGAGATCTTTAAGACCGACATGGCGGGCTATGTCAATTATTACTACCAGGAAGGCGACCGCATAAGGAAGAACGAGACGGTCTATTCCATCGATTCCGATAAATCCATCTACAACAGGCTGACCGGTGATACTTCCGAGATAAAGCTGTCAAACGAAGATGTGCAGAATCTGAAAAGATATATTACCGGAGAATATGCCGAAAGCTCAAGGTTTTCCGATTACGAAGGCTTAAAAGAACAGCTTCTCACCTCGTACAGAAAGCAGCTTGACGAGACGCTGTTGCAAAACCTCAACAAGATCGTTGCGGAGACAGGACTTTCGTCAAATTTCAGCGTTGTAAAATCCGAAAAAGCGGGGATATTGTCATATTCCATAGATGAGATGCCCTTGATCACGGAAGACAACGTTACGCCCGAGCTTTTCAAAAGCGGAAACGAGGTGTGCACATCGCTCTACACGTCAGAACTTCTGGCCGCCGGGTCTTCCGTATACAAGCTGATAACCGAAGACAACTGGAAGATCATCGTGCATATAGATGAAAACCTTTTCAAGAAGCTTCACGAAAAAAAATCCGTTTCCTTTACCGTTAACGGGAGACAGACCATTACTGCGGATTTCACTTCTTTTGTAAAAGACGATGATTACTATATAACCATCTATCTTTCCAAATTTATCACAAACTATACCAAATACAGGTATCTCACGATATCGTTCGACACAGCCGGGTCAGAAGGCCTTAAGATCCCCGTGACTTCGCTCGTTTACAAGAACTATTACAGGATACCCGCGGAATATTTCGTGCAAGGATCGGACAGCGATGTATTTGCGTTAAAGACCGAGAGTTACGATCCCGACAAGGGCGAACGCACCTATATCAACAAGGATGTTGAGATATTTTATTCAGACGGACAGTATTACTATATAGACACAAATGCTTTTCCGAGCGACACCTATATAGCGACAGGCTCGGAAAACGAAAGGTCCATGCTCTATGTCTTTATCACAAAGGTGGAAGGCGCTTACAATGTGAACAACGGTTATGCGCTGTTCAGGCGCATTGTGCGGATCACCTCGAGCGGAGATTATGTGATAATCGAGAAAAATTCAATGTCCGGGCTTTCGGAATTTGACCATATCGCGCTTGATGCGGAACATGTCACGGAAGGCGCGGTCATCTATTGAAAATCATGTTTTTATTGTTGACATAAGGCTTAAAAACATTGATAATAAAGGAAAAGAAACATACAAACAATCTATTAAAGGACAAAACGATGGCTAAACTTATAGAACGTATTTTGAACGGATTAAGACTTACGGATGAAGACGACGAGCTCGAGGATGATTTCGAGACGAAGCCCGAACCCGAAAAGCCCGTAAAAAAAGAAACACCGGCAAGAGAGACGAATCTCAGGAAATATGACTCCTCCCGGTCTTTGGCAAACTTTGACGACGATGATGAAGAAGATGAGGAACCCGCTCCCATAAAGCGCAGCTCCGTAAGCAGACAGGAAAGCCGCACATCTTCGGGAAGGATACCGGTGCAGATGAGATCAGCTTCAAGTTCGGATATTTGTGTATTTCATCCCAAGCGCTTTGAAGACGCGCAGGAGATCTGCGATATGTTAAAGGCGTCAAGAGTTGTTTTTCTTAATTTTGACGGGATCGACGACTACACGGGTCAAAGGATCATGGATTTCATAGGAGGCACGCTCTATGCCCTTGAAGCCAACATCCATCAGGTTTCCGTGAACAATTTCATAATTTCCCCTCAGAATGTTGAGATCAGCGGAGATTATATCGCATCCATATCCGGCGGTTCCTTTGAAGTGCCCACTTTGTCCGGCACTCCCCAGAACACGCAAAGAAGCGGATACAGACAGTAAAATTTTAACTTAAAGAGGTTTGAAATGCTTACACCTGTTGAGATAGAAAACAAAGTATTCAAGTCGGGCGGACTCGGCTATGACAAAAAAGACGTTGATGTTTTCATGCGCGAAGTGGCTGACAGCTATTCCGAAGTTTACAAGGAAAAGCTTGAGCTTGAGGACAAGATGAATGTCTTAAACGAAGCGCTCGGAAGATACAAATCCATTGAAAAAACGATGCAGAAGGCCCTTATCCTCGCAGAAAAGACCGCAGAGGAAGAAAAGGCAGCCGCTCTTGTAAATGCGCGTCAGATCGAAAACGACGCTGTTTTTAAGGCGCAGAATATCTTAAGCGACGCAAGGCGTGAGCTTGACGGCATAAGAAAGCAGATACTCACCATGAGGCAGATATATGAGACCTACAAGGTGAATTTCAAAAATCTCGCAAACGCGCAGATCGAGCTTTTGAATTCCGACAGCTTCAATGTCACCTTCTCTGACGAGGCGCTTGACGACGCCGATATGGCGCCCATGCAGCCCGTGGAGCGTGAAGAAGTTCCCGATGCGGACACAGCCGCCGATTTCAGCCTTCCCGAAGGCTTTGATTTCATAAATCCCGAATCTGTCAACTGATAAACCTGCACTATGAAAATAAGATTATCTAAAATTACATATGTGATCCAGGCGCTTGTTCTTGCTACGCTTGTTGTGATCGACCAGATAACGAAGGTGTTTGCGAGAACAAGATTAAATCCTGCGAACGGCGGAGATACCATCGACGTTATCAAAGGAGTTTTCAGCCTGCATTATCTTGAAAACAGGGGCTCCATCTGGGGCATCTTACAGGGAAAAGTGGATTTTCTGCTCATCGTTTCAATTTTGCTCTTTGTGATACTTGTCTATGTCTATATCAGACTCCCCAAGGAAAAGCAGTATCTGTGGCTTCTCTGGGCGGATACGGCCATGATCGCAGGCGCAGTCGGAAATACCATTGACAGGATCGCAATGGGATATGTGACCGATTTCCTTTATTTTGAGCTGATCAACTTTCCTATATTCAACTTTGCGGACTGCTGCATCACTGTTTCCGCGGTACTGATCGTTATCCTTGTGCTCACAAAATACAAGAATGACAACTTTGAATTTCTTTTTCCAAAGAAAAAGAAATCATAAGATTAAAGGAACGCTATGGATCGTGTGATCATCACAATCGATGAGGAGTTTG
>JAEENL010000105.1 GCA_016283775.1 Lachnospiraceae bacterium
TGTCGTCATGCTGACCATCAACTGCTTCAAGGTCTACGATATCGCGATAATGCTCGCTGGAGGCGGGAGCGGAGAGCTTACCACTTCTGCCACGGTACTTGTCTATTACATCTACCAGAAAGCCTTTATCGACTGGAATCTGGGATATTCGAGCGCTGTTGCCATGGTACTCTTTGTGATGGTACTCACGGTGACCATTATCCAGTTCTATGTTCAGGCAAAAAAGGAAAGGAGCTGAAATCATGAGATCCGCGCATAAAAGAGCTGTGATCGCAAAGATCGCGATATATCTCATTCTCATCATCATCGCATTGATGATGCTCATTCCGTTCCTTTGGATGCTTTCCGCTTCCATCAAAACAGACAGGGAAGTCTTTGTGATGGATCCTTTTGTCTGGATCCCCAAGATCCCCAGATGGAGCAACTACTCTACGATATGGACAAAGATACCTTTTGGGAAATTTGTTGAAAATACGATGTTCCTTACGATCGTGGTGACGATATTGCAGCTCCTTACGAGCAGCTTTGCTGCATATGCTTTTGCAAAGCTCGAGTTCAAGCACAGGGACAAGCTGTTCCTTGCTTATATCGCGACCATCGCGATGCCCTGGCAGGTTTACATGGTGCCGCAGTTCATCATGATGAGAAGGATGGGGCTCAACGACAAGCTTCTTGCGATCATCTGCCTTCAGGCCTTCTCGGCGTTCGGCGTGTTCATGATGAAGCAGTTTTACATGGATATACCGGATGAATTGTGCGAGGCGGCAAGGATCGACGGAATGAGCGAATATGGCATATACATGCGCATAATGCTCCCGCTTTCCAGGCCGGCACTCGCGACGCTCACCATATTCACCTTCGTTGCCACCTGGAACGACTACCTCGGTCCCCTTATCTACCTGAAATCACAGGCAAAAAAGACGATACAGCTTGGCCTTAAGATGTTCATAAGCCAGTACTCCTCGGATTACGGACTTATAATGGCGGGCTCGGTGCTCTCGCTGATACCTGTGCTGCTCATGTTCCTTCTGCTTCAGAGATACTTTGTTGAAGGCGTTGCGTCTACAGGATTAAAGGGATAAAAGAGAAACGAGCGTATCGTAATCAAAAGCGTTGTAAGCGTTTTTGAGCTTTTCCCATTTTTCCGAATGGGATAGGGGCACGGAAAAAGCGGTCATTCCCTGAAATACCGTGTCAAGAGTATCTATATCCATTGCTTTTGCGGCTTCCGCTATCGCTTCATATGCTTCGTTCATGATGCTTTCATCGGCTTCGGGCCTGTCTTCGGGCTCGGAGCCTTTTTTGAACATTGGAGCGAGTATTTCCCTAAGTGCGGCATATCCCTGCATAAAGGCATCGTGGTGGCTGCAGATATAGCCTGTATCCCCGGCTTTTCCGGCGTTTTCCAAAAGTTGCGCCTCTTCTCCGAATGCGACTGCGCCTATAATGCGCGCAGAACTCTTCGAGGATGCGTTTTTCTGAGGGAGATGCGGCCGTTGACTTTGCGGGCGTTTCCTTTGCTCCCTCGATGAGCTCTTTCGGAAGGTACTTGATGAGCATATTTTCGAGGTGTTCGGAATCTATGGGCTTTGTAAGATAGTCGTCAAAGCCCGCGGATATATATTCCTCTCTGGCGCCCGAAATGGCATTTGCCGTGAGGCATATCACAGGTGTCTCAAGGTTCGGATTAACTGATTCTGCCTTCAGCTCCTTAAGCGTTTCAATGCCGTCTTTTCCGGGCATCATGTGATCGAGGAAAATGATGTCGTATTTCTTTTTTCTGGTGCTTGCAAGACCGGTGTTGCCGTCTTCGGCCACGTCAACCTGTATGAGAGTCTGTTTGAGAAGGCTCTTGAAGACGAGGAGGTTCATGTCGTTGTCATCGATAACGAGAACGCAGGCGCGGGGAGCGGTGAATTTTTCTTTGTACCGCTTTCTACTTTGAGGGAGCTTCCCATCATCCGGAGCAGGCGCTGTGTGATGTTCATTCCGAGTACAGCGTTTATGGGAGTCCTGATCTCATGCGACATATTTGACAAATAGGTGAACAGCATTATCAGAACCTCTGTCAATAATGTGATCAAAAGCGTTATCGTTTCCTGTGCGATCATATATGAGAATATGAAAATATTCAAGGAATATATCTGTTTTGAATGCGGGGGATGTGGTAAAATATCACATGGACCGGATGAGGTCTTACACATGACAACAAGGAGGACAGGACATGAACGAGATCGAAGCGGTAAAACAAAGACATTCCGTCAGAAATTACAAGCCCGACAGGATACCTGAAGACAAGGTAAAGATGATCAGGGAAAAGGTCGATGAGCTGAACAAAGAGGGCAATCTGAAGCTGCAATTCATAGAGGACGCGGGAAAGACCTTTAACAAGCTGATGAACAGAGCCATGGGACTCGCATCGGCGCCGAGCGTCATCGCGTGCGTAGGGCCTGACGGCGCTGATCTTGACGAACGGGTTGGGTATTACGGGGAAAAACTCGTGCTCTTCCTGCAGAGCATCGGACTTAACACCTGCTGGGCGGGAACCTTCAACAGAAAGAACATACAGGCGGAAGTCGGAGAAGGCGAGAGGCTTGTGATATCCATTGCAACGGGATTCGGAGCGGATCAGGGAAAGCCCAGGAGGTCCAAGGACATAAGCGAAGTCACGGAAGTGAACGGAAAGCATCCCGAATGGTTTGACAGGGGCGCGGAGCTTGCACTTCTTGCGCCTACGGCCATAAACCAGCAGAAGTTTCTCATAAAGCTAAATGACGACGAAAGCGTGAGCTTCATAGACAAGGGCGGCGTTTTGAGTAAGGTTGACCTCGGAATAGTGAAATGTCATTTTGAGATCGGAGCCAAAAGAGGGTAGAGGAAATGAACAAGACCACCGTGATGCCCGATACGGTACTTATAAACCGTAGGGCAGCGGAATGCAAAAATGAAAAGTATGTTTCGGGGGATGCCAAAGTGAGCGTAAAGCGGGACGGCGGCATGCTCCGCATAGATGTCACGGCTTCCGTAACACCTTTACGTGAAGCGGTACTCGTTTTTAAGGACAGGATACGGGGCGAAGGGGAAACTTTATCCGACACCTGGGAAAGAGCCTACGGCGACCTTTTCTTTTCAAAGGCAAAGAACAGAAAAGTCATGCCATGGTATTTTGTGAGAAAGACAGGCTCCGGACTTCAGCTTTACGGAGTAAAGACCGGAGCGGCTTCGATGTGCTCCTGGGAGATAAGAGAAGGGGATGTCCTGCTCCATCTGGACCTCAGGAACGGCACACAGGGCGTCTGCCTTGACGGAAGGGAGTTTACGGCGGCTGAGGCTTTGATGTGTGAGAGTGTGGCCGGAACACCGGAAGATATGTTTTGGGAGATACATTCTTTCTTAAGACTTCTCTGCAGCAATTGTATTTATGACGGAAAACCCATATACGGCGCAAACAACTGGTATTATGCTTACGGAAAGAGCAGCCGCGATGAGGTGCTCGCAGATGCCCGGTATCTTGCGGAACTGACCAATGGATTGAAAAACAGACCCTTCATTGTCATAGACGACGGATGGCAGCAGGATCACATGGGCGACTACAACGGAGGTCCATGGAATTCAGGAAACGCCGACTACGGCGATATGGGGGCTATAGCATCCGAGATGAAAAAAGCAGGCGTACTCCCGGGCATATGGTTCCGGCCTCTGTATGACAGAACCGGGATACCTGAGGAACTTAAGTTTGAACGTGACAAGAATGTTTTTGACATATCTCTTCCGGAATCACTGGAACATGTTGCAAATGATGTGCGACGGATACGCGATTGGGGTTATGAACTCCTGAAATACGACTTTTCGTGCGTTGACATTTTCGGAAGATGGGGTGTGCACATGGGAAGGAGCCTCACCTCAAATACCGGCTGGGCGTTCAAAGACCGTTCGAGAACGACCGCGGAGATCATTACTGATTTTTACAGGACGATATACGAGAACGCAGGAAACATGCTGATACTCGGCTGTAACTGCGTGAGTCATCTTGCCGCGGGCTATGTTCACGCAAACAGGACCGGTGATGACACCAGCGGTGTTGAATGGGAGCGCACAAAGAAATACGGAGTGAACACGCTTGCGTTCAGAACAGTGCAGCATGGCGCATTTTACGCTGCGGATGCAGACTGTGTCGGGATCACTGACAGGATAGACTGGAAAAAGAACCGTCAGTGGATGGAGATCATGTCACTCAGCAGTACGCCGTTCTTCGTTTCCGTTCGTCCCGGGACACTCACCAGGGCACAGGAAAAAGAGCTGAGATCCGCATATAAAGCAGCTTCCGAAAACACTGTCACTGCAATACCGCTTGACGCTGAACATTCAAAAACTCCGGAAAAGTGGCTCACGGCAGCAGGTGAAAAAAGATACAGATGGTAAACGGCCGGCAGACATGTTTTTGACACTTTGGAGAGCATATATGTTACAGGTAAGAAAAGGCACTGAGGAAGACTTTGATACAGTCATGGGTATCTACAGGACAGCACAGGATTTCATGATAAGCACCGGAAGCCCGAACCAGTGGAAACATTCACACCCGACAGAAGAGCAGATAAAAGAGGACTTAGAAAGAGGTATTTGTCATGTTATCTGTGAAGGGAATGAGATACACGGAGTATTTGCGCTGTGTGAGGGCATCGATCCCACATATCTGTATGTGGAAGGCGGGGAATGGCTGAACGACGATCCCTACATAACGATCCACAGGATCGCAGGGGACCAGAAGGTTCACGGCATATTTAAATGCGCAATAGACTATTGCAGGAAATTTGTCGACAACATCAGGATTGACACTCACAAAGACAATAAAGTGATGCAGAATGCACTGAAAAAGAACGGCTTCAGCAGACGCGGTATCATTTATCTCAAAAACGGTGACCCGCGCATAGCTTTTCAGTGGTGCGGCGGAAAGACCGTATTCAGAGAACTGGCAGAGCGCGATGATGCAGTTGTAGCACGACTCGTCAGAAGCAATCTTGAAAAGGCGGGGCTGGATATCCCGGGCACTGTCTATTTTGATAAGGCGCTAGATCATTTGAGCGGTATCTACGGTAAAGCCGACAGCAGGTATTTTGTCCTGGAAGACGGAGCGGGGCGGGTGATCGGTGGTATAGGCTTTGCAGACTTCCCACATATGGAAAACACCGCGGAACTTCAAAAACTGTATCTTGACGATACGGCAAAGGGTTCAGGACTCGGCTACAAGATGGTGTATTTCATCGAAGAACAAATGAGAAAAGCGGGCTATACTCGTTCTTACCTTGAAACCCACGACAACCTTAAGACTGCGATCCATATATATGAAAACAGCGGGTACAAAGAGACAGACAGACCTGCGGAAGTGGTACACGGGACAATGAACAGGTTTTTTGTAAAGGATCTGTAGAAATAAAAAAACAATATCGTTTATGATTAGGAGGATGGGATAATGTTATTTCAGAAAAATGATACTGTGCTTTTTATAGGTGATTCAATCTCGGACTATGACCGGGCGAGACCGGTGGGAGAGGGGCTTTTCAACGCATGGGGACACAGCTATGTGGCCTGTACCGGTGCGCTTCTCGGCTGTATGTACCCGGAACTCTCGCTCCGCGTGGTAAACATGGGTATCGGCGGAAATCAGGTGCGTGATCTGAAGGCCAGATGGCAGACCGATGTGTTTGACAGGAAGCCCGACTGGGTGAGTGTCCTCATAGGCATAAACGATGTCTGGAGACAGTTTGACTGCCCTCAGATGCCTGAGACACATGTATCACCTGAAGAATTTGAATCAACATATGACGGACTTATCAGAGAAACACTGCCGCGGGTCAAGGGGATGATACTGATGACTCCGTACTTCATGGAACCCTATAAGCAGGATCCGATGCGCGCGCGTATGGACGAATACGGAGCAATCGTAAAGAAACTGGCCTCTAAGTACGATCTTACCCTTGTGGACCTGCAGGAGGGCTGGGATAAACTGTTTAAACACATGCATTCCGCAAATATCGCATGGGACAGAATACATCCAAACCAGACGGGATGTATGTATATCGCAAAGCAGTTCCTTGCGGCTGTCGGCGCGGACAGATGCTGAGCGGCATAGGTACAGATAGGTGTTGAGCTGCAGGTGATCGGGCTATTT
>JAEENL010000106.1 GCA_016283775.1 Lachnospiraceae bacterium
CGACTGGTATGAAAACATAACACGCCTCAGCGAAGTGAGCGGCGGAAGAGAAGCAAAGTACGGCGATACCTTCCTTACGCTTTCCACATGTTCGGACACCGATGAGACCGGAAAACACAATGAGAACGGAAGACTCGCCGTTATAGCGGTGAGGATCAGATAAACGATACAGAATACTTTAGGAGATGCACTATGGCTAACATCAGAACATTTAAAGCACTCAGACCCGATGACCTCCTTGCCGACAAGGTCGCAGCTCTTCCTTACGATGTGTACAACAGGGCGGAAGCGAGAGAAGAAGCGCTTAAACAGCCCCTTTCTTTTCTCAACATCGACAGACCTGAAACTCAGTTTGAAGAAGGGCATGACATGTATGCTCCCGAAGTTTACGAGAAGGCAAAGGAAATGCTCCTTGAGCAGATCGACCGCGGAATCTACAAACAGGATGAAAAAGCATGCTATTACATCTACGAACTTACCATGGACGGGAGAGCCCAGACGGGTATAGTTGCGGCTGCTGCTGTGGACGATTATGTTTCAGGTGTGATAAAGAAGCACGAGAATACCAGAGCCGACAAGGAACAGGACAGGATAAACCACGTGGATACGCTTTCCGCGCAGACCGGTCCCATTTTCCTCGCATACAGGAAAAACGATGCGATCTCGGCTGTCGTATCAAAGATAAAAGCGACCACACCTGTTGTTTCATTCGTGTCTTCCGACGGGATAGGACACAGAGTGTGGATCATAAGCGACGATTCCGACATAAGTGCCGTAAACAACGCTTTTTCCGGAATCTCTGAGATCTATATTGCGGACGGCCACCACAGAGCGGCTTCCGCCGTAAAAGTGGGCCTTAAAAGGAGACAGCAGGAGCAGGAGGAAAAAGGCTCATACGATCCGGACGCGGAATATAATTTCTTCCTTTCGGTCCTCTTCCCCGAAAATGAGCTCATGATCCTTCCGTACAACCGTGTGGTAAAGGATCTGAACGGCATGACGGAAGACGAGTTCGTAGACAGGATATCCGGAATATTTGAAGTGGAATCCGTGGGGACCACGCCCGTTACACCCGGGAAAAAAGGACAGTTCGGCATGTTCCTTGACGACAAGTGGTATTCGCTTAAGGCACGTCCCAAAATACTTGATGATTCCGACCCTGTGAAGAGCCTTGATGTTTCCGTACTCCAGGACAATGTGCTTAAACCCATGCTCGGTATAGACGATCCGAAGACCGACAAGAGGATCGATTTTGTGGGCGGAATCCGAGGCCTGGAGGAACTTGAAAGAAGAGTGCACACCGACATGAAGGTCGCTTTCTCGATGTATCCCACATCCATAGGCGAACTATTTGACGTGGCTTCCGCGGGGCTCCTTATGCCTCCTAAATCCACATGGTTTGAGCCTAAGCTCAGGTCGGGACTTTTCATACACAGGTTTTAATGGCTTCTTTATGGTTCTTGTGTAAAAAAGAGTTTACAAACCTGAAAAACCATGCTATAATATTTTGGCTTGCGGATAACGCAAGAGTTGCGGCCAACACTCAGAGACAGGCTACTCCGGCCATCCCCGGGTGTGAGGCGAAACCGATACTTGTAAAGGAGGATCCAAATGATCACAAAGGAAAAGAAAGCAGAGATTATCGCTTCCTACGGAAGAACACCGAATGACACCGGTTCACCCGAAGTTCAGATCGCACTTCTTACCGAGAGGATCAATTCTCTCACTGAGCATCTCAAGACAAACCAGAAGGACCATCACTCAAGACGCGGTCTTTTAAAGATGGTAGGTCAGAGACGCGGACTGCTTGAGTACCTCAAGAAGTCCGATATCGAAGGATATCGTGCACTCATCGAGAAGCTCGGCTTAAGAAAGTAATCTATCGTTTATGCCGCATTTTACGGCAAGCATTATCTACGGAGGACAAAAAAATGGCTAAATGTGCTATTTGCCAAAAGGGCGGTCTGTTCGGAAAGCAGCTCAGCTTCTCAAGAAGCCATGTTTCCGCAAGAGAGAACAAGATGTGGAAATCCAACATCAAGAACGTTCGCGTAAAGACAGCTCAGGGCAACAAGAAGATGTATGTCTGCACTTCCTGCTTAAGAAGCGGTAAGGTTGAAAGAGCATGATCGGTCTTGTGATTTAAGATCAAAGAAGCGTCACTTATGTGGCGCTTTTTGGTTTTTAATGACAGTTATTTTGCATCACGTCAAAAGAATATTTTACTTTTCTTTTATGGCGAAATGTAATATAATAATTTGGTATGCAATACACCGAATATTGACCAGGAGGTAAGTCTATGAGTGCAAACGCAGGGACAATGAATACAGATCTCGGTAGTGTTATCATCGACAGCGATGTTATAGCAAAATATGCCGGAGCATCGGCAGTCGCTTGCTTCGGTATCGTAGGTATGGCTATGATCAGCGTGAAGGACGGCATAGCAAAGCTTTTAAAGCTTGACAGCCTTAAGCAGGGCGTCGGCGTGACCATCTCTTCCGACAACAGGATAACCATCGATCTTCACATCATCGTTTCTTATGGTGTCAGCATTTCAGCGGTCGCCAGCAATCTTATCAGCGACGTTAAATACAAAGTCGAAGAATTTTCCGGCCTTAAGGTTGAGAAAATCAACGTGCTCGTCGAAGGCGTGAGAGCCATCGACTGATCTGTTTTGAGACAGGTTCTTAAGGAGGAAAAAAGCTTGAAGAATACAATTGATGCCACTATGCTCAAGGAGGCATTCCTCACAGGAGCAAAGTGCATTGAAGCACAAAAAGAAGAAATAAACGAATTGAACGTTTTCCCCGTTCCCGACGGTGATACGGGTACGAACATGACACTTACTTTCATGTCCGCGGCAAAAGAAGTTTACGGACTTGAAGATCCTACAATGGAGCAGCTGGCAAAGGCCATTTCATCCGGCTCGCTCCGCGGCGCCAGAGGAAACTCGGGTGTTATCCTTTCACAGCTTTTAAGAGGTTTTACCAAAGTAATAAAGACTTATACAGAACTCACTCCGGCGATTCTTGCCGATGCGTTCGACAAAGCTGTCGAGACCGCATACAAGGCAGTAAT
>JAEENL010000107.1 GCA_016283775.1 Lachnospiraceae bacterium
CGCGGCGGCTCCGCCTACCCGCGTTTTACGATCAAGGAACCCGTACCCCTGATCGCCGTGAAGCAGAAATTCATAAAAATGCAACCCGAACAATGAAACCCAGAGAGGAGAAAAAAGAAATGAGAAAGTATAAGCAGGTAAAGGAGAAAAAGGTTACATACGAGCTTGACGAGTGGGAGGAAGTCGAGCGTCGTGCCAGAAAATTGAAGATGAAGACGGGGACGTACATCAAGCGTATCTCCGTTGACGGCAAGGTCGAGTATTGCGATGTCGGCGAGCTGGCTCCGCTTGTCAGGGAAGTAAACGCGATCGGCGTGAATGTGAACCAGCTTGCCCGCAAGGCTAGCGAGCTGAACAGCATCTACGCCGGGGATATGGAAAAAATGAAGGAGCTGATCGAGACCTTATGCCGTATGTTAAGTTCATTTGCGTGCACACGACAGTGGAGCAGAGTCTGAAGTATATCGTAAATCCGGATAAAACGGAAGAAATGCTGTACAACGACTCCCTCAACTGCTTCACGGATCCGCATTGCGCTTACCTGAACATGAAAACGGTTTTTGAGCAGCACAGCACGCACAAGTTCAACGAGCCCCTGCCGAAAAAGGGCAAGGGTACGGTCAAGGCTATCCATATCATACAGTCGTTTTCACCCGATGACGACGTTACACCTGAACAGGTGCAGTCCATAGCAAAAGAGTTCGTGCTCCGGAACTTCGGCGACAAGGCTCAGGCGGTTATCACGACACACACCGATAAGGAACATCTGCATGCACACATAGTCCTGAACACTTACGCCCTCGACGGTCAGAAGTTCAACAGTAACTGGGCTGCAGTCCAGCAAGCGCGGGATTTGTCGGACGCCATCTGCATAGAGCGCGGAATAATGCCGATCATGCTGAAATACGATTATGAAAAAGGCGACAACTGCTCTTACGCCGAGTGGGATCACCGCAGGAAAGGTACGTCGTGGAAAGCGCATATCTGCGAATACATTGACAGCCTTATCCCCCATGCCAAAGATCTGGACGAGCTGTTAAAAATCATGGAGGCTCACGGCTTCACGATCAATCGCAGAAAGTTCATTTCCGTTAAGGCTCCAGAGCAGCAGCGCGCGGTCAGACTTCAGAATCTCGGGAACGGTTATTCGGAACCGGAACTGATGACCCGCATACAGGATTATCTCGACGCTCAGCCGAAGCAGCGATCAATGCATGAGATTTTTGATCTTGTGCGGAGGGATTTTGAACGTGAAACACGAAACATCTGCTTTGCTGCCGGTGTAAAGGATAAGACCGAACTTCTCGGAAGGCAGATCTCGTTCCTTATGTCAAATCATATCCAGTGTGTCGGTCAGGTAGAGCGGTATCTCGAAAAAGATCAGGAGCGGATAACAAAACTTGATACGCAGATCACCGATCTGTCAGCAGAAATACAGCATAAAAAGATCGTGGCTGCCGCCGCGGGACGATTCTTCGGCAAGCACAAATTAGGCGGGTATTCCGCAAAGCAGAAAAAATCCGACAGCCTTATACTCACGAACGCGGGTATCACGTCGCTTGATGATGTATCGGGTTATGATGATGATGTGGCCGCCGATAACGAGCGGCTCGCGGAAATGCAGGAGGAGCTTGAAGAACTGAGAAATCATGAGGGTCTCCTTCAAAGTATCATCAAGACATACAGCGACCGTGAAACTTATGCACAGAAATTCGATAGATTGGTCCGTGAAAGGTTGTCCGAGCAGGAACAGGAAAAGGTCAAACGATCGCAGTCGCAGAAAATCACGATCTATAAGCCTATTCCCACCGTGGCGGTGACGCGCGACAGGGCGAACACCGACGACTACACGTTCAAGGACGAGCTGCGCGTTTATGACCTCAAAGCCAATCCCGATGACCTGAAGGAGGTGCTTACGGAGCTGTACCACTCACATTCGCTGAATGACGGGGATGTTGTCCGAATCGGCGATGATGAAACCATTTATTACTGCGAAGGCAAAAAATTCTGGCATCTCCCGGATTTCTCGAAGTCCCGCAGGGTGGTCGAGCGTGAACGCCAGCAGGAACTCTTGCGTCAGCAGCAGGAACGTATTGATGCCGAACGACGCCGGAAACAGCAGGAAGAACAGGAGCGTAAGAAGGCGGAAGAAAAACAGAATCAGCCGTCTGCGCCCAAGAAAAAGAAGAAAAGCATTTAACAATGAAGTAAAGCAGAGGAAACACTAAGACCGGACAAGCCAAGATAAATACGGCTTGCCGGTAAGGAATGGAGGCCTATTTGAGAAGTTATGAAGTCAGGACGAGCACCGTAGCTGAGACTACGGACGAACAGATCAGGGCTCTCGCAGCCAGTTTCTACCCGACGATCCGGGCGTACTACGACACCGAGGAAGGGAAGAAGATGTTCGAGGACTACATGAACGAGGTAAACGGCGACGATAAGAAGCCCGCCGCTTAAACAACAGTGCTTACCCGCCCAATTTTAGGGCGGGTGGGCAGTATATTAAATCTTTCACATATACTATTATAATATATAAAGATTTAATAAATAGTATCAAATGTCACGCTTTAAAGTGATGAATTTTCGGCTAAAGTGTGGTATAATAGGGACAATGGAGTATTCAAGGAGGATAGAAAGCTATGAAAGCAGTGATTTATGCAAGATATTCGTGCGACAACCAGCGCGAGGAGAGCATTGAAGGTCAGCTCCGCGAGTGCCGCGACTTTGCCGCCAAGAAGGACATGACCGTGGTCGGCACTTACATTGACCGCGCCATGTCAGCAAAGACCGACAACCGTCCGGAATTCCAGCGCATGATCGCAGAGAGCGGCAAAAATATGTTCGATACGGTCATAGTCTGGAAACTCGACCGTTTTGCCCGTAATCGCTATGACAGTGCCCGTTACAAAATGCTGCTTCGTAAAAACGGTGTCAAGGTCGTATCGGCAACGGAGGTGATCTCCGAGGGAGCAGAGGGTATTATCCTCGAATCGGTACTTGAAGGGTACGCGGAATACTACTCTGCCGAGCTTTCCGAGAAAGTAATACGCGGAATGACCGAAAATGCTTTGAAAAAGCAGTATAACGGGGGAAACGTGCCGACCGGCTACTACATCGACGAGCAGAAACATTATCAGATCGACAAGCTCGTAGCGCCGTTCATCCGTGAAGCCTTTCAGATGTACATTAATAACCGTCCGATCAAGGATATTGTGGCGTATCTTAACGAAAATCACGTCACGACCTGCAAGAACAAGCCGTTTACCAAGACCTCAGTCTCGGCAATGCTGCAGGTTCGCAAATATATGGGGGAATACCGGTACCGGGATGTGGTCTTTGAGGACGGGATTCCCGCGATAATTACGAAGGAGATGTTTAACATGGCTCAGCAGAGGCTTGAAAAGAACAGATATGCTCCCGCGTGTATGAAAGCCGACACAACCTACCTGCTTACTACTAAGCTGGTTTGCGGTCATTGCGGTGCATTTATGGTAGGGGAGAGCGGTACGGGCAGGGAAAACAAGAAGTACCACTATTATAAATGTGTATCCGCGAAGAAGAAAAAGGGCTGCCCGAAGCGGACGATACGCAAGGAATTCATTGAAAACCTCGTGGTTGACAGCGTTGTGCGGAATTTGTTTAATCCCGACACTATTGATAGGATTTCCGATGCTGTCATGGCTGAACAGGACAAGGAAAGTACCGTGATACCGCTTCTGGAGCGGGAACTTGCCGAAACCGAGAAAACTCTCAACAACGTTATGGCTGCTATCGAGCAGGGTATCATCACGGACACCACGAAGCGCCGCATGAAGGAGCTTGAAGCCAAGAAATCCGAGATCGAGACCAAGATAATCCGCGAGGAGATCAAGGAACGCCGGCTCACAAAGGAACAAATTGTGGCATGGCTGACCAGACTGACCGAACTTGACCTCGCGGACGAGGGGAACAAGCTCAGGATCATCGAGACTTATGTGAACTCGGTGTATGCTTACGATGATAAAATTGTCGTTAATTTCAACTGCAGGGAGGAACCGGAAACGGTTCCCCTCCCGCTCAAAATAGTGACTGATGTTTCGGATTTGTTGACGGTTGGGGAGCCACTTGTTTTTACCCGTGAAACCGCTTGTAGAGCGGCTTCACGGGATTTTAATTTTATCGGATTTTAAGCATTTGGTCGTTATCCGGTCGTTATTTGGACTTTTATGACGCTGCGGGGAGAGCTTCGGTCTTTTTCTTGTGACCGAGCGGGAGCGCATTTGCGACTGCCTGCATAGCTACCGCCTGTGCTGTCTGGAACGCGTGGGAATATACCTGCAAAGTTGTTACCGGCGTTGAATGTCCTAAACAGCTCTGAACGGTCTTGACGTCTATGCCTGCATTGATGAGTAATGAGGCGTTCAAGTGTCGCATTGAATGACACGATACATACCGCATTCCCGTTCTCTCGCAGAATTTGACGAAGTAGTTTCTCGGTGCCGAGCGGTGAAGCGGATCGCCGTTCCATTTCGTGAAGATACGGTCGTTATCCGTCCAGAGATCGCCAGCCTGTTCTTTCTGCTTCGCCTGCAATTCCTGCCACTTACGCAGAAAGTCCATAACTTCTTCCGGAACCTTTAAACTGCGGACGCTCTGCGCGGTTTTAGGCGTTTCGGTGTAAATGCCGCCTTTTTTCTTGTTGTAAAGGCTCGTGCGGCAAACCGAGATAACATTCGCATCGAAATTCACATCTTTCCATTCAAGTCCGAGAAGCTCTCCGAGCCGGAATCCCGTGTAGATCGCGAGAGTGAAGAAGCACACGAAGATGTAGTTGATGTCGTCTTCTTTCTCGAACAGGTCGAAAAGCTGCTGTGTTTCCTCAATGGTATAAAACTCCTTTTCGGGTGATACCACTTTTGGAATCGTCACATTTCTGCACGGGTT
>JAEENL010000108.1 GCA_016283775.1 Lachnospiraceae bacterium
GATGATCTTTTTTGATCTCTTCTTTGATCTTCTCTATCGCGAGCTTCAGCTCGTCCTTGTCGACAGGCTTCATGAGATAGGCGGAGACATTGAGGTCTATGGCCTGTTTTGCATAGTCAAAATCCGCATAACTCGTAAGTATCACGGTCTTAAAGGATCTCTCTTTTAACGCCGCTCTCACCATCTCTATCCCGTCCATGATGGGCATCATGATGTCCGCCAGCACGATATCGGGCTTTAGCTCAAGGATCTTTTCAAGTCCTTCCCTGCCGTTCACGGCCTCACCCGCAATGCAGCAGTCCCAGGAAGTCCAGTCCATGGTGTAAGCTATGCCTTTTCTTATAATGTCTTCGTCTTCAACGATCAAAACCCTGTACATAAGACACCTCAATCGTCATTTTTCCTGAATTTCCTCGGCAGCACGATCCTCACAAGTGTGCCCTCGCCTTCTTTTCCTTCGATATCGAGCCCGTAGTCGCCTTTATACATGAGCCTTATGCGCCTGTGGATATTGTAGAGCCCGTAATGCGCAGTTTCGTTTGTCTCGTTCTCAAGTGTGTCTTTTATTTCCTTAAGCTTTTCCGGACTGATGCCGGCGCCGTCATCTTCACATACAAATACAAGTTTGTCGGTGATCTGGTAGCCGCGGATCACGACCGACAGCTTTTCCTTTTCTCCGAAACCGTGTTTTATCGCGTTTTCAAGGAGCGGCTGGATGAGGAGCTTGGGAATAAGACAGTCCATGATGTCCTCGCCTATGTCTATCCTGTATTGAAAACGCTTGTTGAAGCGTATCTGAAGGATGTTAAGATAATACTGAAGGTTGCTCAGGTCCTCTCTCAACGTGACCTCTTCCCGCTTGTCCCTTATCGTATAGCGGAGTATTCCGGAAAGCGACACTATCATCTTGTCCGCGGCGTCCGCATCGATCTTTGCCATGAACCTTATATTGTCGAGCGTGTTAAAAAGGAAATGCGGATTCAACTGGCTTTCGAGCTGTTTTAACTGAGCGAAGGCGACATCCGTCGCAAGTTCCCTGTTTTCTGCGATCTGTTCCTTAAGGCTCTCAAGCATATCGTTAAAATCATTTCCGATCGTCTTGAACTCCCGTGAACTCCCCGTATGTAGCGTGACATCGAGGTCTCCTTTGGAAACCGCCTCGAATGCGGATTCTATGCGTCTTATATCTTCAGTATATTTTTCGGAGCTTGCGTCGGTGCTCTTGTAGGTGATGATGACTATCCCGATAAAAACGGTCACGATAACACCGATAAGAAGCATGATGACTCTTATATAATTACTCATGTCATCCAGGGTATACACCGTGAGCCCGCCTTCCACATCCGTTCTCGAAAGATAAAAGACCTTCCGCCCGACCTTTATGTATCCCGTGTCTTTGTCATATTCCCGCGCGATCTTTCCGTAGGTGTCCGACAGTTTTTTGTTGTTGCTCACATATACCCAGCCGTTCCTGTCAGTGACCGCAATATATCTTTCCCCCGTTCCCGCGGCCTGCAAAACCACTTCTTCCGGAACGATGTAGATCAGGATGTATCTTAAAACACCATCCCCGTAAACACCCTTTCCTATGCACAGATCGCCCTCTGTGAGCGCTGTGGCTTTCCGCCCCTCTGCAGCCGATACGGAACCGAGTATCCCCCATTCGGAGTATTGCGGCAACGTCAGGTAATAAGGCACATCTCCTTCGGAAGAAAAGAGCACGGTCTGCTCAGGTGACAAAACAACAAGATTTCCCGTTTCCCCGTATTCTCCGCAGCTGTCGTACAGGATCTTGTATATCCGCTCTTTTTCGACATTTCCGTCTTCGTCAAGGCATTCTTTTTCCACCTCGTCAAGCACACTGCACCAGACGTTCATGACCTTTGTCAGTTTGTCTGCGGTCTCTTTGTTGTCTTTCCCGTTCATATAGGTGACCGAATAGGTCCATGAAAAGCCGATGATCGCAAGCACCACGATGGCCACGACCACGACCGGCACCATGGAATAACGGATGAACGTTTTTCTTATGCTTTCGCGGAAGCAGTCGGCATCTCTATTCATGGTCCACCTCGCCGAAAATGCTCTCAAAGCGCGCTATCCAGTCGTCTTTGCTTGAAATGACCTTATCCTCGCTGACTTCAATGGTATTGATCTCATCATAAGGCGTCACAAGATCGGATTCCTCCACATCGCTCCTTACGCTCCTCCTTCCGAGATTTGCGGCTATGAAGCTCTGCGCGTTCCTTGATGTCATAAAATCGACAAAAGCCTCTGCATCGGCTTTTCTCTCCGATCCCTTGCTTATATATATCCCGTCAGGGGTAAAAACGACACCCTCCTCCATGTACACGATCTTTATGTGTTTTCCGCTTTTTAACATGGTGACCGCCGCCTCTTCAAAGGTAAGGCCGACCATGAACTTTCCGTTCGCAACACCTTCATAAACTTCCGAAGAGCTTGAAAGGAGCGTTCCGTCAAGATTTTTGCAAAAATCCCTTACATATCCGAATCCGTTTTCAGGGTCTTTGTTCCCCATGGCATAGAGCATATTCACAAGGTGCTCAAACGAAGACGAGGATTTCCCCGGATCCGCAAAGGCAATGCGCCCTTTCAGCGCAGGGTTCAGAAGATCTTCATATCCGTTCACTTCTATGTCCCCGATGAGATCCGTGTTTATCATGATGACACTGGGTACCAGTGTAAAGCACGTGATCCTGTCGTCAACTCTGTCAAAGCGTTCCTCAAAAGCTTCGCGGTTTTTTGTGATATACGGATAAAAGCTGTCAGCGTACGAGCTCACGGTGAGGATGGAACCGCCCCAGAGGACGTCCGCGGAACTGTCATTCAGTATCCTTTTTATGGCGTCACTGGTACCGAGGCTTATAACGTCGGTCCTGATGCCGGTTTCGTTTTCAAATTCTTTTATAAGGGAGATCATGAAAGCCGTCGGATGCGGAGAAAGTACAACAAGCTTCCGGTCTTTTTCTTTTTCCTGTCTGTGGCACAGGAAAAGAACGACCGCCACTGCAACAGTCAGTGCGGACAATGCGATGATGAACACGGCTTTATGATTTTTTACGAAGGCAGAAAGGTTTTTCATTGAACCATCATACTATTTTTCGTGGACTTATTCAATCGGATTTTAAATGAAAGCACTGCCTTGACAACCCATGTGAACGTGTGTAAAATCATGGTGATTCAATATTAACGAAAGATACAGTATGAAAAGTTGCAGACTGAGTAAAGCATATCCGGTTCGAGTCCGGGGCAACCGCCATTGACGCTGTATGTATCTTTTTGGTTTACATTATTTTGGCGGAAAGAGTGCAAACATTATTGAATGCCATGCGGCATGCACTCTTATTTTTGTGCTCCCGCAAATAAT
>JAEENL010000109.1 GCA_016283775.1 Lachnospiraceae bacterium
ACCATAATGATGGGGGTGTTTAAAAACTCGTGAGACGAGTTTTTAAACACCCCTGCGACTTTTTTCTCGGCACGAGACCGTGCCGTTTTTGCCCTGAAATGCTCGATATAATGTTGTTTTTTCAGGCAAAAAACGAAAAAGATCGGCAACTGTCACGGTTTCCCGGCCGTGACAGTTGCGGGGCTGTTAAAAACCCAAGGTTTTTAAACAGCCCCACATTTTTTTGCTTTGAAGTTAAAAGACAGGTCAGTCGGCGACAACGGTTCCCGATACTGTCACGGAAGAAATATCGACTCCGCTGATGACCGCGGCAATATTGTATGTGAAACTGATCTGCGCGCTTCCCTTTCCGTTTGTCAGCGGCATTGTTATCACAGCTTCCGCCAGATAGAGATCGGCTCTCTGTCCCTGTACGTAATCCTTGTCGACGGCCGCCGTGTTGACAGCTACAGTGCTGTCGCCGAGCCTGAGCGTGCCATCCCGGGTCCCGATATGGACCGTATAGCAGTTCAGGTACATGGTGCATTTCAGAGTAAGGAGGGTCGAAGTCCTGCTCACGGTCTCGTATTTAAGGACCAGCCTCGTATATCCGTTGGAATGGACATTATGAGTCAGAGTGCCCGAAACACCTTCAAGAGGCAGAGCCGGGATGGTTTCGGTAATTGTAAATCCGCAAACAGTGCAGGTATAGATCCTCTCCCCTGCTGACGTCGAGGTCGGTTCGACAGAGGTCACCCAGGAACCGGTGTGCATTCCTTTTGAACCGATCTCTCCGCATGAGCATTCATGCCAGTGATAGGTGGTGTCTTTTTTCCAGTCGTCAGAAAAGCTGTGAACATGAGACAGTTTCTCTACGACTGCGGTCTCGGTATATCCGCAGACGCTGCAGACGCGTTCTTTTGTTCCTTCAGACGTTTCGGTGGGTTCAAGAGTTACAGTCCATCCTCCGAAGGTGTGCGGGGAGACGGAATCCGACACTCCGCAGGCGCATCTTTTGAAGTGGCCTGTGCTGTCAAACTCCCATTCCCCGGAGAACTGATGCTCGTGATCGAGCTTCGGCACCGACGATTTCTCGCTGTAGCCGCACACCGTGCACTGCCGGTAGTTTTCCCCCTCTTCGAACTCTGTCGGAGGTTTTATGAGAGTCCATTCGGTGAATTTATGTGCCTCAGTCTCGGCGTGGCCGCAGTCGCAGGTCTTGACGTGAAACTGTCCGTTGACCTTTTCAACCTTTGTATAGTTATGTTCATGAGGTTCGCCGGAGGTGGTTTCAGCCGGAGGCGCCTCAGTTGTCTGTTCTGCTTCCTTTGTCGTAACCTCAGGCTCGGAAGTCGTAACTTCAGGAAGCGCCGTCGTCACTTCGGGAACAGCTGTAGTAACATCTGGCAGGACCGTAGTTGCTTCGGGTTTTGCAGTCGTTGCCTCAGGCAGAGATCCTGAGGTCGTATCGCCAGGACCCGGATCGGTTGACGATGTAACAAAGGATGCGGTAGTGTCGCCTGCGGTCGTCAGCGGCGGAGCCGAATCCTTGATCGTTATATTGAGATCGCAGGAAACAAGGAGCAGGGCAAGGATCACCGCTGCAGTCATTATCATTATCTTTTTCAAATCCTATCCTCCTATTCATAATCCTGTCTTGAACTATTATACTATATTTTAGTATAAAATGTCAATAGCATCATAATTATCTTGCTTTTAGATAGCTTTTGTGGTATCATTTATAGTAATAAAATCGGATTTTGTCTTCGATCATACAGCACCGGGAAAGTCCTTTGCACAGATTTGTCGATCCCGATTAATTTCATCGCAATAACATTGCCGTACACCGATAAAACTCACAAGTAAGGAACATAAAAATGAATTCCGAACGCAAAAGGCCCGTGGGGCCCCCTTCAAACAGATCGAAAACATTTCGTTTCGGTATCGTCGCAGGAAGATTTCAGCCGCTACATCTAGGCCACTGCGACCTGATCGACACCGCCCTGAGGCTTTGCGACAGAGTCGGAGTAATGATAGGATCTTGTGTCGGTCCGCAAAGCGCCGACAATCCGCTTTCATATTCCGACAGGCTATGTCTCCTAAGACAGGTATACGGGGACAGGATCGAGGTATGTTCTCTTCCCGATATCGACATCGGAGTACCCGATCTGTGGGGAAAATATCTTATAAAGACCGCACAGCTGAATTTCGGTAAAACTCCCGAGGTCATTTTCATGGGTGAAGAAAAAGAACGCCCGCGCTGGTTCGGCAAGGACAGCGAGATCCTTGTCCTGCAGATTAAAAAATCCAGACAGATATCCGGTTCAGCTGTCAGGGCTGCCCTGCTTGCGGAACGCGATGACACACTCCAGGATAAAATGCCGGAAAAGATCCTTCCCGCCTGCGGATATCTGAAAGATAAAATCAGAGCCGCTTCGTTTCCTCCCGTATGATTTCATACAAGAAATTTTACAGCTTTTCTCTCTCTCTCTCTTCTCTCTTTATCTATCTATCTATCATCATTGGATACTTAAAACCCGCAGTTAATTATTTAACTTCAAATCGATATCAGAGAAATATAACTGCAGTCATCCGGCAAATTCCGGTCGTCCGATATTGACGTCATAACATTAAAAGCTTCATTATACAAGCTTGACAGGAGAACGAAAAACATGGCAAAACC
>JAEENL010000110.1 GCA_016283775.1 Lachnospiraceae bacterium
AGCCCAGTGGATGTCCTATGACTGCGGCCGTATCTGGGTCTGCTCGACATATGACATATGCTATTATGATGAGAAGGACGGCGTACAGCGCCTAAATGCGTTGCCCGTGACAAACGGCATCGAGATGATCACGTCCGATTATCAGGGAAATATCTGGGCGGCTTCTTCCACTCAGGGCGTGATGAAGATCGTTGCAAACAATTTTGTCAATCTCTCCGAAAGGTTCGGTGCGTACGGTGAACTTGCAAATACCGTCTGCATCAGCAATGGTGATATCTACGTCGGAAAAGAGTCCGGAGCGGATGTTTTCACTTCTGACGGCGAATGGACCTACGGCGCGATATCCGAGCTCCTTGCGGGTTCCAGGATACGCTGCATCATGGAAGACAATGACGGAAACATATGGTTCTCGGCGTTTACAAACGGTCACGGATTGGTATGTCTTTCCAAGGACGGAACGATAAAAGAGTATAACGAAAACGCAGGAATGCCGGGTCATGAGATAAGAGGGACCGCTCTCGCAGATGACGGCAGTGTTCTTGTCGCGACCAATCTGGGCCTTGCCGTGATCAAAGACGGCGAAGTGGTGCGCAAGGTGGATGCGTCGAACGGTATGAAGAACACAGTGCTCCTCACTGTGTGCCAGGGACCTGACGGCACGGTGCTCTGTGGTTCCGACGGTGACGGCATCTATGTGGTCAAGGGCAACGAGATAGAAAAAAGGATCGGACGAGAAGACGGCCTTACCAGCGACGTCATTATGAGGATAAAAAAGGACGAGAAGAGGGGACTTTACTGGATCGTCACATCCAACTCAATCCAGTACCTTAAAAATGACGAGCTCGTTGAAGTAACGACATTCCCTTACAACAACAATTATGACTTTTTCGTGGACGACAACGACAATATGTGGATATTGTCGTCACTTGGCGTATATATCGTAAATGCCGATGAAATGGCCGCAAACGACATCAAGGAATACAGGCTCTATACAAATGCGAACGGCCTTACCAGCACTCCGACAAGCAATTCCTACAGTACGCTCACAAAGGACGGCATCCTTTATATCGCGGGAAGAGAGGGCGTTACAAGAGTAGATACCTCACATTTCTTTGACGAAAAAGGCACCATAAAACTGTCTCTTGACAGTATTTATTCCGACAACAGCAAAATACCCGCGGGAGAGAGCGGAGCATATACCCTGCCGTCAAAAGCGGGGCGTGTGAAGATCACTGCTGCGGTGCTGGATTATACGATGACAGATCCGCTCGTACGTGTATACCTTGAAGGAACAGGCGATTCGGGTATCACCATCAGAAGAAGCAAACTGACGCCGCTCGAATACACCGGCCTCAAGTACGGAACTTACACCTTGCACATTCAGGTGCTTGACAATGTAAACGGCACGATCCTGCAGGAGGAGACCTACAAGATCGTAAAGAGACCCAGACTCACCGAGCTTTTCATCGTAAAGTTCCTGTTCGTCCTTGCGCTCATTTTTGCTTCAGGTCTTGTCGTATGGCGTTTTGTGAGCAACAAGATGATCAGGAAGCAGTATGAGGAGATAAGACAGGCCAAGGACGAGGCTGTGCGCGCAAACACCGCAAAATCACGCTTCCTCGCAAACATGTCGCACGAGATCAGAACGCCCATAAATACCATCATGGGCATGGACGAGATGATAATGAGAGAAGATGCGACGGGCGTTCCTAAGGGCTATTTCATGTCCATCATGAACTACTCCTTTGATATCAGGAACGCGGCGGAATCACTTCTCGGACTTATCAACGATATCCTGGATATTTCAAAGATCGAATCGGGAAAGATGCACCTTGTGGAACAGGCTTACGACCTGCAGGATGTGCTCCGTTCCATAGTTTCGATGATCCGCGTCAAGAGCACCGAAAAGGAGCTCAAGTTTGACGTTTCGATCGACGAGATGATGCCGAAACACCTCTACGGTGATGCCGGAAAGATCAAGCAGATAGTGCTGAACCTTCTCACCAATGCCGTAAAATATACGGATGTGGGCGGTTTTGTGCTCGATGTTTCGATGCTCGAGAGAGAAGACGATGAATGTAAGATACGTTTCTCCGTAAAGGATACCGGTATCGGTATAAAGCCAGAGGACATACAAAAGCTGTTTACGGCCTATGAAAGACTTGACGAAGAGAAAAACAGCGGCATCCAGGGAACCGGCCTCGGTCTTGACATTTCAAGAAGATTTGCCGAGCTTATGGGCGGCTCGCTCACCTGCAACAGTATCTACGGTGAGGGATCAGAGTTTGTGCTCACAGTGACTCAGAAGATCACCGACATGATGCCTTTCGGCGAATTTACGGAGCATGACGATGTAGACACAACAGGGCCTTATATACCTCAGTTCGTTGCGCCCGACGCCGATATACTGGTCGTTGACGACAATCCCATGAACCTCAATGTCATGAGAGGACTGCTCAAGGCGACAAAGATGTTTGTGACAACGGCGTCTTCCGGTGAGGAGTGCCTTGAAAAGATAAAAGAGACCAAGTTCAACATCATCCTGCTCGATCACATGATGCCGGGCATGGACGGCATAGAGACACTTGAAAAGATCAGGGAGATCGACAAGGACATCCCTGTTTACGCACTCACCGCAAACACGGCGGTCGGCGAAGACTTTTACAAGTCAAAGGGCTTTAACGGATATCTGTCAAAGCCTGTTGATTCGCATGTGCTTGAAAAGACGATAATGAGTCATCTTCCCGAAGAGATGATGATGAAGCCCGATGAGTCGTACATTCTGCCCGAGATCACCGAGATCCCGGAGGACATGAAGTGGATCAACGAAACAGAGGGAATCTCTGTGCCTGACGGCACAAAGGCATCGGGAGGACTTGCGAATTTCTTCTTCTCACTCCAGATGTTCCTCGATACCATTGACGGAAACGCAAAAGTGCTTAAAAATGCACTTGAAGGTGGCGACTTAAAGCTTTACACTATTAAGGTACACGCACTTAAGAGTTCGGCAAGGTTCATAGGCGCTTTGGGACTGTCGGAACTCGCCCAGGCGTTAGAGGATGCCGGAAACCGCGATGACAAGGCGTTCATTGCGGAAAACTCCGGGAAGCTCATGGATATGTACCTTTCCTACAAGAAAAAACTTGAAAAACTCGGCGCAAAAGAAGGCAGCGGCCGGGAAGAAGACACCAGAGTACCCATCCCCGAAAGCGACCTTGAGGATGCCTACAGTGCGCTTAAGGATGTCATTCCGCAGATGGACTATGACTCCGTTGAGATGATAATCGACCAGATAAAGGAATACCACCTGCCCGAAAAGGATGAGGCATTCTTCTCGGAACTTGCGAAACTCCTCAAGCTGATCGACTGGGACGGTATGGAAGCTCTTATGAACAAGCGTGACAATAGTTGACGAATCCGGGGGGTAACAGAACGTGAAAACCAACAAGATGCTGGTCATAGGCGAAAAAGAATCATTCATTGTTCGCGTGCTCGTAAAAAAATCGTTTGATGCGGATGTCGAATGTGAGTTTGTTCACTGGAGCATCAACGAGATCAACGCAAAGCTCGGGGATGTACATCTTATCACCGTCTATATCGATGATGATGCGCCTCCGTCGGCCGAAGTGCTCCATTACCTGAACGATATGGTCGACGAAAAAGGGATACAGCTGATAGTCATCGGCGAGCCCGACGACACCGCGGGGCTCAGACAGATGATACCTAAGGAATCGATCTATGGGATATTTGTGCGTCCCGTAGACAATGAACTTTTTGTGTGGACCATAAAAGAGTATTATCAGAAGGTCGAAGCGGGCGAATTTAAAAAGAGCATCATGATAGTGGACGACGACCCTCAGTATCTGTCGATCGTGAGAGAGTGGCTCAGAGGCACGTACAAGGTTTCGATGGCAAATTCGGGTCTTCAGGCGATCAAGATGCTTGGAAAGAACAAGGTCGACCTGATCCTTTTGGACCACGAGATGCCGGTCACAAGCGGGCCCCAGGTGCTTGAGATGCTGAGAAGCGATGACGAGACAAAGGACATACCGGTCATGTTCCTCACGGGAAAGAGCGACAAAAAGAGCGTCATGTCCGTGGTGGATCTCAGGCCGCAGGGCTATTTCTTAAAGACTATAAAAAAAGACGAACTGCTGGACAAGTTAAGAGAGTATTTCATGCTTCACAAATGACACTTTGATACGGATCCGTATCGGCGAAAAGGTGAACTATGTTTGAATTCATAAAAGCGCACCAATTGAATATAATGCTTGCGCTGAGTGCTGCCTGCGTTTCGTTTGCGATCCTGCTCTTTTTTACGCAGTTTCTTGAAAGGCGTAAAAAAACAGCTCTCATTTTGATGGAATTTGTGGCGACCTTCCTTCTGTTTTTTGACCGCGAGGCCTATATCTACTCGGGGGATCTCAGCAGGACGGGATATATCATGGTGCGTGTGAGCAACTTTTTTGTGTTTTTCCTTACCGCCATGGTTGTCCTTATCTTCAATCTTTATCTGATGGAACTGTTCGACATAGATCCCAGGACCAAGAGAACGCCAAAACGGCTTGTGCTTGTCAGCGTTGCGGCGATCCTTGAGATGATCATGGTCATAATTACACAGTTTACCGGACTTTATTATTACATTGACGAGAACAACAGGTATGTAAGGGGCAAAGGATTCCTTTTGTGCTATGTCGTTCCTATACTCTGTCCGCTCATCCAGTACACGGTCGTAAGGCAGTACAAAAAGAAAGTGAGCCGCCTTATCTATACTTCGCTGGCGCTTTATATCTTTGTGCCGATAGCGATGGGGATCATCCAGATATTTGCCTACGGTATATCGATCGTAAACATGGCAATGGTGCTGGTCTCGATATCCTTGTACATCTTTACTTATCTTGACATCAACGCCACCGTGATGAGGGCCCACGATATCGAGATGCAGGGAGTCAGGGAAGAACAAAAGAGCATGCAGCGTCTGTTTGACCAGACTGCAAAGGCATTTGTAAAGGCAGTCGAAAAAAAGGATGTCTATTCCGAAGGACATTCCGAGAGAGTGGCCGAGCTTGCGGTAAAGATCGCGAGACTTTGCGAAAAAGACAACGACGAGTGCAACAGGATCTACTATTCCGCTCTTCTTCACGATGTCGGAAAGATAGGCATCCCGGACAGCATCATAGGGAAAAACGGGGCGCTTACGGATGCGGAATATGAGATCGTAAAAAACAAGCCTCTAATAGGCAGTGAGATACTTTCGAGCATCACGGAATATCCGTATCTCGAACAGGCTGCGCACTACAGCAGTGAAAGATATGACGGAAGCGGTTATCCGGAAGGGCTTAAAGGTGAACAGATACCTGAGGCGGCGCGTATCGTTGCCGTTGCCGATGCTTATGACGTGATGACCACAAAACGTCCGTTCATGGCACCACTCCCTCCTTCTCTTGCCAAAGAGGAGATCATAAAATCTTCGGGAAGCATGTTTGATCCCAAGTTTGCAAAGGTCATCGCAAGTCTCATAGACGACGAGATGAGCAGACTCGATCCCGAGGATGACAGGGAAGTCGAGCGTGAGTTCAAGTGCAAGGCTTACAGGGAATTTGTCACGATGGGCATTCAGGTGCCTGAAAGGGTACTCACCATAACTTTTGATTTTGAACCCACAGGAAAGAGGAAGGACTTCTGTGAGCCCGCAATGGTGCTCTTTGACTCGTACGACAGGCTTATCCACATTAATGACAGATCGATCAAGGCTTTCCATTACTCAGAATACGGCGAGATCTGGTTTGACGGACACAGCGTCACGACCGAAGCGAGAAAGATCGAGATGAAGGTGCTTCCCGAGGATGAGGACAATGTAAAGCCCGTAAAGGACCCGGCTACCGGAAAGACCACCTACCGCATCTTGGCCGCGAGATACGGCGATCACATGAAGATCAGGACGGAAGGCCCCACACATATCGTGGAATCGACCGTGGCGCTCCCGAGTGTCGCAAAGGCTGCCTATATCGGTCTTACGGGTGAAAACTGTCATGTCAGCAACATCACGATAGAAAAGAGCGAAAGGCATATCACGGAAAACGATATAAAGAGGATCGCGAACGAGATCAGCTATATCGACCGGCTGGAGTCGGACCTTCCGAACGTTCAGATAAACCGCCCCCGCTCTGCCTATACAAAGAGTGTTATCCTTAAGGACCGTCTGATCATGGATTTTCACTCGATGTCTCTGCCGTCGGCAAATCTGGTATGGCACTGTCCGTACGTGGTGCTTTTTGCATCTTCCGACAATACCGTGTCAGGTGAAGACTATCATGAGTTTGCTGTGATAAGGCTAAACGGCGAGAACGATCTGAGCGGCGACAACGAGCACGCGGAAAACAGATTTTCGATGAAAAAGACCGAGCGGTTCACAAACTGGGAAGACTGGAAGGAACTGAACAAGCAGGGCATGGAGTGCAGCATAGAGATAGTGAAGCGCGGTTCACGCATCGTATTTACTTCCGAGACCCTGGGCATCAGCATCGAAAACACCACGATATTAAAGAATCCCTCCGAGACTGTCTGCGTGGCTCTTACCGGCGACCAGGTGGCACTTACGGACATCAGGGTGATCATGTAGCGATTGTTTGAGCAATATGACCTGTAACATTTATGACAAATTTTAAAAAGCGGTTGACATTTACGATTTATAGTGGTAAAGTACTAAACCATAAACCGGTGATGAAGAGTAAGTAACTGTCGGACACTGTTTACAGAGAGTTTTCCATTGGTGGAAGGAAAGCATCAAGACTGGCGGCGAATGGACTTCTGAGGGCGAGCCGAACCCCTTTCGGGAATTAGGTAAGACGGAGACGACACTCCGTTAAGAACGGAAACGTATACTGACGGCCTTAAGTGTACGACAGAGTGGATGCGCGAGCATCAAGCAGGGTGGCACCGCAGGATATCATTCCTGTCCCCGCAGTAACATGCAGGGACAGGTTATTTTTTTACCGGCGTCCCTCATCACTCAAAAACTTTTTAAAGAGGAGAAACACTATGAAAAACTTACTCAAGAGAATGATCACTGTAGTTATCTGCATCGTTTTGGCAACAGGCTGCCTTACCGGATGCGGGGACAAAAAAGAGGCAAACACGTTCACTGTAGGCATCTGCAACTTTGTGGATGACGCGTCACTTAACCAGATCGTTGACAATATCAGGGCGCAGCTCGAGGTACTCGGAAAAGAAAACAATGTGACCTTCAAGGTGCTCTATGACAACTGCAACGCTGACGCAAATGTCATGAACCAGATAATCCAGAACTTCATTTCAAATAAAGTGGACCTCATGGTAGGTATCGCGACTCCCGTTGCGATGGCAATGCAGGCAGCCACAGAGGACAACAAGATCCCGGTCATCTTTGCCGCTGTTTCCGATCCTCTTGCGACAGGTATCGTTGAATCACTTGAAAAGCCCGGCGCAAACATCACCGGCACCTCCGACTATCTTGACACAAACGCCGTATTCAACCTTATCTTCGCCGCAAATCCCGAGGCAGATCTTGTGGGACTTCTCTATGACGCTGGTCAGGATGCTTCGACCACCGCTATTGCACAGGCTAAGGAATACCTCACAAATAAGGGTGTGGCTTTTGTGGAGCATACAGGAACGAACGTATCGGAAGTAATGCTTGCCGCAGATTCCATGGTGCTTGACGGCGTAGACGCGATCTTTACTCCTTCGGACAATACGATCATGCAGGCTGAGCTTTCGATCTATGAGAAGCTTGCCGCAGCAAAGATCCCTCACTACACCGGCGCGGATTCCTTCGCTTTAAACGGCGCGTTCCTCGGCTACGGCGTTGACTACGCAAACCTCGGAGTAGAGACCGCAAACATGGTAAAGCAGGTACTCGTTGACAAAAAGGATCCCGCAAATCTTGCGGTAAAGACTTTTGACAACGGTACGGCAACAGTAAACACCGAAACCTGCGCACAGATCGGTTTTGACTACGAGACCATCAAAAAGGCATTTGAGCCTCTCTGCACAAAGGTACAGGAGATAACCACAGCGGAGAGCTTTAAGTAATAATTTGTAAAAGGGAGATGTGATCATGGATCTTTCGGCTGTACTTGAATTGATACAGACGACTCTGGAGCTTGGCCTGATAAGTTCACTTACGGTACTTGCGCTGTTTTTGAGCTATTCTATGCTGAACGTATGCGACCTTTCGACTGACGGATGCTTTACGTTTGGGGCAGCGGTCGGCGCGATGGTTGCCCTTTCCGGGCATCCCGTGCTTTCGATATTTGCGGCGATAGCGGCAGGAATGCTGTCGGGACTCATCACAGCGCTCCTTCAGACAAAAATGGGCATCGATTCGCTGCTTTCAGGTATCATCGTGAACACGGGCCTCTATTCGGTGAACATCGCGATCATGAACAACTCTTCCCTTGTGAACCTTAATAAGACCACCACGATCTTTACAATGGTTAAAAAGGCGCTCACAGGCACTTTTCTCGCTTCTTTCCACAAGCTGATCGTTGTGATCGCGGCTGTGGCGCTTGTGGTCGTATTCCTTGTGCTTTTCCTTCGCACAAGGCTCGGCCTTGCGATAAGAGCAACAGGCGACAATCCGGCAATGGTAAGATCCAGCTCGATCAATCCTGTGTTTACCACGATCATCGGACTTGTTGTCGCAAATGCGTTCACCGGGCTTTCCGGATGTCTTATGGCGCAGTCCCAGAAGTCCGCTAACATCGATATAGGTTCGGGCATGCTCACCATTGCGCTCGCGTCGCTCCTTTTGGGACGTGTGTTCATGGGAAAAGGAGGCATCCCCAAGAGAGCTGTCGGAGCGGTGATCGGAGCCATGATCTTCAGGATCGTGTATATGATCGCGCTGAGACTCCACATGCCCGCATCCATGCTTAAGCTTGTTTCCTCTGTGATAGTTATTGTCACGATCTCCGCGCCTTATTTCAGGTCAAAGCTGCCGATGCTCAGGCGCCGTCTGATCCTGAAGAGGGGAGAGGAGGAAAAAGATGCTTGAGATATCGCATATTTCCAAAACTTTCAATCCCGGCACGATAAACGAAAAGAAGGCCATACGCGACCTTTCGCTCATTGTGAAGGACGGCGATTTCATCACGATGATCGGTTCGAACGGAGCCGGAAAATCCACGCTTTTCAACGCGATAGCAGGTTCGTTCATAACCGACTCGGGAAGCATAAAACTCGACGGTGAGGACATCACCCTGATGCCCGAACACATCAGAGCGCGCCGCATAGGAAGGCTTTTCCAGGATCCCATGCTGGGTACCGCGCCCGGAATGAGCATAGAGGAAAATCTTGCTCTTGCCGCAGGGCACGGCGGCTGGCTTTCAAGCGTTTCAAAAAAAGAAAAGAACGACTTCCGCGAAAAGCTCGCGCTTCTCGGAATGGGCCTCGAGGATCGTATGAAACAGCCTGTGGGGCTGCTCTCGGGCGGTCAGAGACAGGCACTCACCCTGATGATGGCAACATACAACCCTCCTCGCATATTGCTGCTTGACGAGCATACAGCCGCGCTCGATCCGGGGACTGCCGACAAGGTCCTTAAGATCACCCGCGAGATCACCGAAAACGGCAAGATCACATGTCTCATGGTAACGCACAATATGCACCAGGCGCTCGAATTCGGAAACAGGATAATCATGATGGATGACGGAAATATCGTCTTTGACGCGGAAGGCGCAAAAAAAGCGGAACTTACCACCGATATGCTTCTTTTGAAATTCAGGGAATCCGCCGGAAAACAGCTCGACAACGACCGTATCCTGCTTTCCACTTGAGAAAGGAAAAATGAGAATTTATGGCAATATTTGGGGAGTCTGAGAAGATTCCCTAATTTTTTTGTTAAATAATATTAAATCCAGCCTAAACTTTTTGGGACTATAGTCTGAATTTTTGGTTGAATTATTGTTAAATGCACCAATTTGTGTTACAATTCCCACGTATTTTGGCGGTCGGAAAAGACTGCCCGGAGGCAAGGGTTTATGGGGAGCACCCTTAAAACGGGAACATGGAGGTTGCCGTGAGAAACAAAGTCAGGAGAAGGATATTCATCATAACGGGCATCGTTACTCTTTTCGCGCTCGCAGGCGCTGTTATTTCTGTTCTCATTGAACGCCATGTGACGGAAAAGAGCGAAAATGAATTCGTTCTGCAGGCAGAAGAAAAGCAGAACGGGATCAGAGAATTCATTGGGGCAAGGACCGATATCCTTGACCTGATCGCCACGTTCATGGGCGGAGAAAGTCTTCCCAACGCGGAAGAACTGTCAAGGATGAAAACGCTCGAAATGAGCATCTCCGCGAGAAGACTCGGTGTTTATATCCCCACTGCGGATACATGCCTCGATACAAACGGACAGCAATACAGTCTTTATGATATTTCCATCTGGGAAGATACTCTTGCGGGCAACAATGCCATCTCTTATCTCAAGGACACCGGACGTATAGTGCTTTCCACACGCTGGATCAGAAACGGCGAGGTGGCCGGCATGCTTATGGCCGAGTTTGATTCACAGCCTTTTTCCATGAAGATCTCCGAACCCGTTTTCAACCACAACGGCACCAATCTGCTGGTCGACGAGAATGGAGAGATAATCGTGAATACGGTATCCCCCGAGTTTTATGACGACAAGGGGAACTTCCTTCTGGCAGAGGAGACGCCCGGAGCTTTGAAGCTCATGGACTACATACGGCATTTTGAAGAGGATGCCGACCGTGTGGCGGAGATATCGATCAACGGGACCAGATATCTGGTCTACGGGGCCGGACTTCCCGATTACAACGGAGTGATCGTTGTTTCCATGGCAAAATCGGAAGATGTGTACGGCGTCACCAGAAAGACTGTAGGGCTTATTGCAGGACTGTTTGTTCTCACCGTTGTAGTGCTTGTGTTCCAGGTGGCATTTGCCATGATCACAGGGAAAAAACGCGACGAGGAGATGGAGCGCGCCATCAGCTATGACGATCTTACGAATCTCCCGCTGAAATCCCTGCATAAAGAGACCGTTGCGGCTATCCTTGAAAAAGGAGAAGGCAAATATGCCTATGCGATCGCGGATGTTACGGGCTTTAAGTTTGTAAACAGCACGCTCGGATATGAATACGGCAACAGAGTGCTCAAATACATTGCGGACATCCTCTCAAAAGCAGTGACAAAGGACGAGAATGTCTGCCGTACGAGCGGAGACCATTTTGCGATGCTCCTGAAATACGACACTGTCGACGAGCTGGTAAAGAGACTTGAGACGATGCTCAATTACTGCACCGAGGTGCCGGAAAACGATGAAGGAAAAGCCGCAAAGATATTCTTCAGATGCGGTGTTTATCTGATAAACGGAAATGAAGATGTCAACCGCATACGTTCCAGAGCGAATGTAGCGAGAAAGGGCATCGGAAAGTCGATGTCCAACGAGATCGCTTTCTACAGCGACGAGGATTTCAACAAGGACATCGAGCAGCATGAGCTTGAGAGCGACCTTTTAAACTCCATCAAAAACGAGGAGCTTGTGGTCTATCTGCAGCCGAAATACGGGATACCCGAAGAAAAGGTCATCGGCGCGGAAGCGCTGATCAGATGGAATCATCCCGAAAAAGGAATGATAGCGCCCAATATGTTCATTCCCATAGCAGAGGTGGACGGCTTTGTAAAAGAGATCGATTTTTACGTTTTCGAGACAGTATGTCGCAAACTCAGGGACTGGAAGAGAGCGGGAAGACAGCTGATCACGGTGTCGGTCAACTTTTCAAGGCTTCACCTTTATGACGAAGATTTTGTGGGGAATCTCATAAGACTTTCAAAGGAATACGAGATAGAGCCGAAATACCTTGAGATCGAACTCACGGAGACCGCGATCTATGACGAGATGGACCGTCTCCTTGATGTGATGTATCTCATAAAAGACGCGGGCTTCGGGCTTTCCATGGACGATTTCGGATCGGGCTATTCGTCACTGCATCTCTTACGTGAGATGCCCGTGGATGTGCTGAAACTTGACAAGGGTTTCCTTGACGAATGCGGAAATGCGGACAATGCACGTGAGCAGAAGGTCATATCCCATGTCATCTCGATGGCGAAAGACCTTGATATCACGGTGCTCGCGGAAGGCGTGGAAACGGTGGAACAGAAGAACTTCCTCCAGAACGCGTCGTGTGATGTGATCCAGGGATACTACTATTCAAAGCCCATGCCTATCGATGATTTCGGCAGGAAATATTTTAAGCGCTGAACGGTACGGTCATTTAAAGGCTTTGAACGGAAAGAACCTGAAAAGGATCAGATAGAAAAGCCACACAGCGATGCGCACTGCGGCATAAATGAACAATGTGAGCACGGGCATCTGGGAAGCGGGAGAGAACACGGCTTCCACCCCGCGCATCCTGAAATACCACAGGATCAGCAGGATCACGGTCATGAGGAACGTGTAAGACTGGCACTGGTATTTAAGATCTGTATAGCCGAGCTTTTTTCTGAGCTCAGGATAGGACTCCTTCTTTTGGGAGTCCTTGTTTTTGTTCTGTCCCCTGTCGAGTACGAGCGACAAAAGAAACGGCGCGATGAGCGTCGCAAAAAGTATGTAGACGGGCGAGAAATTACGGTAGTCAAAAAAAACAAAGACGAGCTGGAGCGCAAACAAAAACAGGATAACGACTGCGTTTGACAGCTTAAGGCTCATAAATGTGCTGAATCTCGAAATGGTTCTGTCCATGGTTTTTCCTCTTGCTTTTTATTGATTTCGATTCTATCATTTCGTCCGCGGATTATCTACTTTTTTCTTCTAAAGAACCACGATAAAAATGCCGATAAATGTTTTGGGCCGATTATTCGAAAAATCTTCAAAAACATTTGAAAAATGATATGATAATGTATATAATTCTTTGTTGTATCAAGTTATGAGGAGTTTCGAAAGGAGTTATCTATGTTCAACAACGATATCGGCATCGATCTGGGAACCGCTACGGTTCTCGTATATATAAAGGGGAGAGGCGTTGTGCTCACTGAGCCTTCCGTAGTCGCATTCGACCGCGACACGAACAAGATCCGCGCCATCGGAGAAGACGCAAGGCAGATGATCGGACGTACCCCCGGAAACATCATTGCGGTAAGACCTTTAAGACACGGCGTTATCTCGGACTACACCGTTACCGAAAAAATGCTCAAGCATTTTGTGAACAAAGCACTTGGCAAGCACCGCTTCGGAAAGCTCAGAGTTTCCATCTGCGTGCCTTCGGGCGTCACCGAAGTTGAAAAAAGAGCGGTTGAGGATGCAGCCTACACCATAGGCGCAAAGTCCGTAGCCATCATCGAGGAGCCCATTGCGGCAGCTATCGGCGCAGGCCTTGACATCACAAAGCCCTGTGGCAACATGGTAGTGGATATAGGCGGCGGTACCACCGATATCGCAGTAATCTCGCTCGGCGGCACGGTCATCAGCGCATCCATCAAGGTCGCAGGTGATGATTTTGACGAATTCATCAGCAGATACCTGAGAAGGAGCAAAAACATCGTCATCGGTGAAAGGACCGCAGAAGAGATAAAGTTAAAGATCGGCTCCGCATACAGAAGACCAGAGTCCATCGCGATGAACGTAAAAGGACGCGGCGCGGCGAGCGGCCTGCCCAAGACCATCGCAGTCACTTCCGAGGAGACCGAGGAAGCTCTCCGTGAGCCCACATCGCAGATAGTCGACGCGATCCAGAGAGTATTTGAAAAGACTCCTCCGGAACTTGCCGCAGATATCGCGAGCAACGGTATCGTGCTCACCGGCGGCGGCTGCCAGCTCTGGGGACTTGAAGAGCTCATCGAAGAAAAGACCGGTATCCGCACCATCACCGCAGACAACCCCAGAACCGCTGTTGCCATCGGCACCGGAAGATACATAGAAGTTATTGATACTATGAAGTAGGTCACTGCTTTACGAAGTAAAGCAGTGACAGCGAGAAATCCGAAGGATTTCGAGCGACTAGGCCTCCGGTCTGTCTTTTAGGCCGGAGCAGAGAAGAGAAATCCGAAGGATTTCGAGCGACTAATGAAAGGAACCCCACATGGTAAGAGGTCTTTACACCGCCTGGACAGGCATGAGAAATGAACAGAAAAGACTCGACGTTATCTCAAACAACGTCGCCAATGCCTCCACCACCGGCTACAAGACCCAGAATACCACAAGCAGGCCCTTTGACGACATGCTTGCAATAAAGGTGAGGGACCGTTCGGAAAACTATGACAGAGACGAAATGATCGGAAAGGTCACCCTCGGCGTGAAGATAGGCGAGGAATACACTGATTACGCCCAGGGATCGCTGAGACAGACAGGAAACACCTACGATCTCGCGCTTGACGGCGACGGTTTCTTCACGGTGAGAGTTGTGGACAACGCAGGAAACAGCCATATCCGCTATACCAGAGCCGGCAATTTTACCATCAGGGAAGACGGCGCAGTGACCGATGCGGACGGTAATCATCTGCAGTCCGACGCGGGAGACCTTGTGGTACCTACCGACATGACGATAAAGATCGACGCGAGCGGTGCAGTCTTTGCAAACGGCGATCTGATCGATCAGCTTGTGATAAGAGATTTTGAAGACTATGATTTTTTGAGAAAATATGCCGATACTATGTATGAGCCCGTAAAAGGCGCCACCGAAAAAGAGGCGACCGCGCTCGTGCGTCAGGGCTATCTCGAACAGTCAAACGTAAACGTCATAAACCAGATGGTATCGCTCATCACCATCACCAGGGCGTATGAAGCAAACCAGAAGGTCATCCAGACGATAGACGGAACACTCGATCAGTCGGTAAACAATATCGGCAGAGTATAAGGCTTTAGTTTCTTACCAGGAGGTAACCGATCATGCTCAGATCACTTTGGACCGGTGCGTCGGGAATGATCGCACAGCAGACCGCTGTCGACACCATTTCCAACAACCTTTCAAACATCAATACCACAGGCTACAAAAAGGAGACGAACGAGTTCAAGACTCTCCTTTATTCCAAATTACAGAGAAAGACTCTCGACAACGAAAACAATCCGAAGCCCGTTATCGGACAGGTTGGATCAGGTGTGAGACTCGCATCCGTTACATCACGTTTTGTACAGGGAGCGCTCACCCGCACCGAAAACACCTTTGATTTTGCACTTGAGGGCGAAGGATTTTTCCAGGTACAGACAAGTGACGGCAGCGTGGCTTACACAAGAGCCGGCAACTTCAACGTTTCCATCGACAACAACGGACTTGCGCTCTGCAATTCCGACGGATATCAGGTCTTAAGCTCCACAGGAGAGCCCATTGTGTTTGACCGTGACATTGTCACATCAAACCTCATCATCGACAGCTACGGCAAGATATCCTACCGCGAGAAGGACGAGACCATAACGGACCTTGGGATACAGATAGGACTTGTGCAGTTCAACAATCCTTCGGGCCTTTTAAAGATCTCGGGAAGCCTTCTTCAGGAATCCGAGGCATCGGGCGCTCCGAGATCCGAGACTGAGGATGACGCGTTAAAGCCCACAAAGGTCTACTCGGGATATCTTGAGGCTTCCAACGTACAGGCGGTCGACGAGATGGTAAACCTCATCGTCGCGCAGCGTGCATACGAGATGAACTCAAAGATCATCAACGCATCCGACGAAATGTTACAGCAGGCAAACAACTTGAGAGGATAATGATCTATGGCAATATCACTCGGCTCTGATCTGATGTACACAAAACAGCTTGCCGGAAAGGCTTCCGAGGCAAACGCCGACAAGCTCAGCGGAAAGCTGTCCGGATTGAATGTTTCCGAGGCTTCCGATGAAGAACTCATGGCGGCCTGCAAGTCTTTTGAGGAATACCTTGTGGAGCAGGTCATTAAATCCACAAAAGAGACTCTCGTGCCCAAGGATGAGGACGAGGACAACGCATACATGAAGCTGTTCGGCGATACGCTCTATCAGGAATATGCAAAGCTGGTCAGCGAAAACAGCAATCTCGGCATCGCAAAGATGCTCTATGAGTCAATGAAGAGAGATACCTGACGGATATGACAACGGTCAAGGGGTATATCGAAAAAATAATATACAGGAACGAATCAAACGGATATACAGTCATGATGCTCGAAACAGAAGACGATGAAGTCTGCTGTACCGGTATCATGACTGTTGTTTTTGACCCCGGAGAATATGTGGAGGTTCAGGGCGAGGAGATATTCCACCCTCAATACGGAGACCAGATAAATGTCACGAGCATAACCGCCATTCCGCCCACAAACGCGCACGAGATCGAACGCTATCTTGCGAGCGGCGTGATAAGCGGCATAGGCGAGGCTCTTGCAAAAAGGATAGTGTCGCGCTTTGGAGACGACACTTTCCACATCATCGAAAACGAACCTGAGCGGCTCGCGGAAGTAAAAGGCATAAGCGAGCGCGGCGCACAGCGTATTGCAATGCAGTTTGTGGAAAAACAGGAAGCGAGGAACGCTTTCATTTTTCTGTCGAAATTCGGAATATCAAATAACCTTGCGATAAAGATATACAATCATTACGGCAGCAGGATGTATGAGGTGCTCAGAGAAAACCCTTACAGACTTGCGGAGGATATACAGGGAGTCGGATTTAAGACCGCGGACAGCATAGCGCTTGCGGCGGGCATAGCTCCGGACGACGAGTTCAGAGTGCGCGCGGCCGTCATTTACACGCTTAACGAGGCCCTCGCAAACGGAAATGTATGCCTTCCCGACGAAGAACTCTTTAAGCATACGCTCCGCATTGTGGAGACCGACCGTGACACCTTTGACAGGATAGTGTTCAAGCTCGTCCTTGACAAAAAGGTCATCCTTAAAGACGACAACGTGCGCTATGTATATCTCGCCGCGTATTATTACATGGAACTCAATTCCGCGAGGATGCTGTGCGATCTCAACTGCACCTATGACATTGAAGACAAAAGGATCGACGACAGCCTTGTCGGAGTCATGAAGGACATAGGGACGGAGCTTGACGAACTGCAGCATGAGGCAGTGCGGGAAGCCGTAAAAAACGGCGTCCTGGTGCTTACGGGAGGCCCGGGAACAGGAAAAACGACCACCATAAACGCGATGATCCGCTTTTTTGAAAAGGAGGGCATGGATGTTCTTCTTGCCGCGCCCACGGG
>JAEENL010000111.1 GCA_016283775.1 Lachnospiraceae bacterium
AGACAACTTCTATTCCGACGACGGACATTCGGTGAACGTTCCCATCGTTATCCTGATCAACGGCTACAGCGCCAGCGCCTCCGAAGTGTTCACGGGTGCGCTTAAGGATCACGGCGTTGCATATACGATAGGCACAAAGAGCTTCGGAAAGGGCATCGTCCAGTCGATCCTTCCGCTTACCGATGGTTCTGCCGTAAAGCTCACGACATCGAGTTATTTCTGCCCTTCGGGCGTATGCGTACACGGTGTCGGTATCGAGCCCGACACGGAAGTCATCCTTGACAAGGAAGCTGAAGAAGACAATCAGATCAAGGCTGCGATCGAATATCTGCAAAAGAATATCAGATAACGGCCACACGGAGGAGATATGAAGATAGCGATACTTGGATACGGCACGATAGGATCGGGCGTGTTTGAAGTGTTCGGCACGAACGTGGACAACATAAAGAAAAGAGCGGGAGAGGAGATCACCGTAAAGCGCGTGCTGGATCTTCGCGAATTTCCGGGCGACCCTGTCGAAGCGCGTCTGACACACGATTTCAGGGACATCGCCGATGATCCCGAGATAGAGTGCGTTGTGGAGACCATGGGCGGAAACGAGCCTGCGTACACATTCTTAAAGGAGCTTCTCTTAAAGGGAAAATCCGTATGCACTTCAAACAAGGAACTTGTTGCGAACCACGGCACCGAACTCCTTGAGATCGCAAGACAGAAAAAAATCAATTTTCTCTTTGAAGCGTCCGTAGGCGGCGCGATCCCCATCATCCGCCCTCTCATGGAAAGCTTTTCGGGAGATGAGATAATAGATATCTGCGGCATCATAAACGGCACGACAAACTACATCCTCACAAAGATGGACAGAGACGGCGCGGATTATGCCGATGTGCTTGCCGAAGCTCAGGCAAAGGGCTTTGCGGAGAGAAATCCCGAGGCAGACGTTGAGGGACATGACGCTGCAAGAAAGATTGCGATCCTTGCGTCACTCGCCTGCGGCGCGGAAGTGGATTTCCGCGATGTTTACACCGAAGGCATCACAAAGCTCACAGCGCTCGACTTCGAATATGCGAGAAGAATGGGACGTGTGATAAAGCTCATCGCCAGCATGAGAAAGATCGACGGCAAGGTCTTCTCCACCGTAAGACCTATGCTCATTCCCGCGGAGACTCCGCTTTATACGGTAAATGATGTGTTCAACGGCATCCTTGTGAACGGACGCTTTTCAAAGAGCATCATGTTTTACGGGAGCGGCGCCGGAAAGCTTCCCACTGCCAGCGCGGTCGCTGCCGATGTCATTGAGGTCGCAAAGAACAGGGGAAGAAATATCCCGATCGTATGGAGCAACAAGAAACAGCCCATCGAAGACCGCATGGAGCAGAAGAACGATTTCTTTATCCGTGTGAAGCACAGCGACAAGCACAAGGCAAAAGAGGTATTTTCGGGCGTGCATATCGATGAACTCAAGCCCGAAAACGGTGAGTTTGCTTTCATTGCGAGAAACATGGCGGAGAAAGACTACGAAGAGGCCGCAAAGAAGGTCGATATCATCAACAAGATCAGACTTTTGAATGTGGCACAGAGATAATGCCGGGCATAAAAATAGCGGGACCGCACTTAAGCGATCCCGTGTTTTTTTATCTGTCAGGCGCAGGTGTAAAAAAGTGCCAGCGCGCATTTCCCAAAGCGTAAGCTTCCGGGCTCGCACATTGTGAGCAGGAAATCACAGTTGGGGGCGATCTTTTTCAGCATCTGGAGGAGCTTCCCGGCTTCCTTGGGGCATCCCACATAGGCTATGCCGACAGGGTCGGTCGAGTTTTTGTCGAAATTTGCTTTAAACTTGTCAACAAGGGCCTTTAACGCAAGGCGTGTGTTTTTGGCCCTGCCTTCCATGACGATCTCGCCACAGTAGTTGCTCTTGAAAATGGGCTTTGAAATGCGCTTTGAGCCGGCTGCGAATACTGATGCAAGCTTGTCGCGCTTTACCAGAAGGAGTTTTACGGCTTCGCTGAGCGACATATCATTGTCGCGGAGTTTTACGGCATTCATGACCTGAAGTATCTCACCGAGCGATATCGAAAGAGTGTCAAAAATGACGACTTTTCTCCCCGGAAATTCCTTTTTGATGGCATTTGCTGCGGCACAGGCTTTTTCATATCCGTCACCGATCGAAGAGGAGACCGAGAGATGAAGGATATCGGTGCCTGCCTCAAGTGCGGGGCGCCAAATGCTGTCAAAGTCCGAACCGGCTGCAACCCTGATGTCATGCCGCTTTGCTGAGTTTGCGGAAATACCGGCGTCTGTTGTTATATTAAATTTCATAACGACTCACATCCTTTCATCTTGTGTACGATATTAGATTAGCACGATATATTTACAATGTCAAGGGTTCATGCGCTGTTTTTTTCTTGTTTTTATCGCGATAAAGTTGTAAAATCAAGTGGAAGAAAATGACGAACGGGTGAAGATGATGTACGATATAAGACTTATCACAGGAAAACTCAACAGGTGGGGAAGATTCATGAAAAAGTATTCTTTTCCCACTTACAACGATATCCCGAACCTCGGGCTCTATATGGACCAGGTCCTCACACTGATGGCACAGTATCTTGCGCCGCTTACGACGGAAGGGCAGCCCGATGCTGCTATCACCGCGGCGACCATCAACAACTATGTGCGTGTAAAGGTCATGCCCGCGCCCGAAAAAAAGAAATACAACCGTGTGCATATAGCATATCTCATCATAATCTGCACATTGAAGCAGGCCTTGAGCATCTCGGAGATCCAGCGTCTTATTCCGACGGGTCTCAGCGATGATGAGATGAGGACACTCTATAATGAGTATGCGCGCTGCTACAAGGCATCCGTGCTCTTTTTCATAAACGAAGTAAGGGACGAGGCAGACCGCATCCTGAATGTCGGAAACAAGCTCCTTGAGGACCATGACCCCGGAGAGAGGAGCAAGGCAGATCAGAGCGACGGCACCGAAAAAATGGAGTTTTCCAAGGAAGAAAAAGAAGAGTTCGACTATGCGGTGAAAAAACTGATATTCTCGTCCGCCACGATATCAAATTTCGCAAAGCTCCTCACATCAAAGCTTGTTCAGCTCGGAGACGTGGAGTTCACCGAAGAAGCGGTGCAGGACAGACTCATCTGAAAAACTTAAAAGCTATAAAAATCCCCCGGCTCATGTGAACCGGGGGATGATCTTTTTTTGGATATAAAGATCAAAGCCTGAACTTTGCGATGATCTCTCTGAGCTCTTCAACTGCCTTTCTGCACTCATCGACCTTGTCGAGGGATGTTGTGGAGTCGGCTGCAAGAGACTGGGTCTTGTCTGCGATCTCAGCGATGCCGTTTGTGGACTCGCCGACGGTCCTGTCGATACCGGTGATGGCTTCCATGATGGAGTTGATCTCGGCATTCAGTTCGTTGATGCTTGTGCGGATGCTGTTCATGCTGTCACCGAAGGTCTCCGCATCGGTCTTGTACTGAACGCTGACATTGCCAAATTCCTTATAGTCGGTGAGAACGTTGCTCTCAAGGAATCCTGTGGTCTCGGACAGGCATTCAGCCATCTTGTTAACAGCGGAAGTAACTTCTTCAACGATGCCGCTGATGTTTCCGACAGCCTGTGCTGTCTGATCGGCAAGGCCTCCGATCTCGGATGCCACGACTGCAAAGCCGCGGCCTGCATCACCTGCTCTTGCCGCTTCGATGGAAGCATTGAGAGCGAGAAGGCTTGTCTGAGAGGAAATGGCCATAATGGTCTCTGTGAGGGCGTTGATCTTGTCAACGGCCTTTGAAGCCTTGATCGCGTCATCGGATTTAACCTTGACGGATTCATACATATCGATGGTCTTTTTGCTTGCTTTCTGAGTTGTCTCGGCAAGAGTGGCAGCTCTTCCGGATACCTCACGGGAAAGATCCGCGCCGTCGTTTGCGAGGCCGTTGATGCTTGCGACGCTGTTCTGTACATTTCCGACATTTGCGGTGATGCCTGTTGTGGTAGCGGATGTTTCTTCCATTCCCGCAGCAAGCTCTTCGGTTGTTGCCGAGTTGTCCTGGCAGATCGCGCTGACATTCTCGACTGTATCACGAAGACCTGTAACGTTGGACTCAACGCTGTTGCTTGCGTGATTGATTGAATTGACCACATCACGGAGACTCTCGCGCATGTCGCCGACGGTCCTTGAGATCATGCCGATCTCATCGGAACGCTTTTCAAGCTTGTCAGCAACAGGGTTGTGAGTGAAATCGAGATCTGCGGCCTGATTGATGACTTCCACGAGTTCCTCGAGACCCTTGAGCATGAGAGTGGATACGACCATTATTATGATCATTGCGAGCACAAGGCTGATGGCACCGAAGATGATCATGTTGAGTCTCATCTTGGATACACCTGCAAGCATTACGTCCTTATCGGCTGTAACGATAACGATGTTTCCGCTCTTTGTGAACGCATAACCGGCAATCTTGTCAGAACCCTTATAGTTGTAAATGGTGGAACCGTCTTCCACTTTCTTTCCTGCCTGAAGGTCAGAAACGATACCCTTAACGGCTGCATTTTCAACGGGATTTCCGATCTTTGATGAATCGGTATGATAGAGCATAGTGCCGTCGGGGCTTACCATGTATGCATAGGAGCCTTTGACTCCGAGCATCTCGATGTTTCCTATGAGCGCATCGTAGTCGATGTTGATGAGCTTGTCATAGTCTGCGGTGACAAGAACGATGTTTCCGGTATCTGTGAAGGAGTAACCGGCAAGCTTTAATGCTCCCTTGTATTCATAGATAACAAAACCGTCATCCACTTTCTTTCCTGCCTGGAGATCTTTTACGATACCCTTAACGGCAGCGTTTTCAACGGGCTGACCGATCTTGTCGGGATTTGTGTGCCAGAGCATGGTGCCATCAGGGCTAACCATATATGCATAGGAACCTTCAACGCCGTCGATCTCGATGTTCCCGAGAAGCGCGTCATAGTCGATCTGAAGGAATGCATCATAATCGGCGGTAACGATGACTATGTTTCCGGTCCTGGTGAAAGCATATCCCGCGAGCTTCATGGCTCCCTTGTATTCATAGAAGATGGCGTCGTTTTCTACTTTCTTTCCTGCCTGAAGATCTGCAACGATACCCTTTACGGCTGCGTTCTCAACGGAACCGCCGATCTTGGAAGCGGTGGGATGCCAGAGCATCGTACCATCCGGGCTTACCATGTACGCATAGGATCCTTCCACTCCGCGGATGGTAACATTTCTCATGATGGATGAAAGAGAATTCTGGGGAATGTCGCCGCTCAGTTTTTCAACCTCATCGATAGCTGTTGCGGTCCCCTCGGCAAGGTTGAGTGCGTAGTTCTTGTAAACGCCCTCTTCGATACTTCTGGAGAAATTGATGGAGATGGCAGCTTCTTCGGCAAGATTCTTGGCATATCCGCCGTAAGCCGTTTCACCGAGGTCAGTTGCGAAATCAATGCCGATCGCGGTCTCTTCCGCAAGGTTTTGAGAATAATTGAGATAGGTGGTCTGCATCGCGTTTGATGCTCTTAACACACCACTCACCACAAGAACAACTACAGTTGCCAGAATGATGACACAAACTATCAAGGTGATCTTTGTGCTGAGTCTTGACAGCAGTCCTACTTTACGCTGCCCGTGAGATGTACTTCCTTTTACATCCATTTCGTAAACCCTCCTGAAATAATGTGTTGGTTGATAGAAATAAAGTGTTTCCGGGGTGTGGCCATACGAAAAGAGACAGAAAACCCCTTATGGGCGATTATACCATCGTAGAACAATAGAGTCAACAATATTGAAAGGGTTTAATAAAGGCTTTATAAAGTACTATGTGAAAACGGTGTAAATGGTTAAAATGTTTGACAAAACAGTATATATGAGATAAAATTCTTTAGCCTATGTCCTCATGGGCGGTTTGTTTTTTGTTATTATTTTCAGGAGTAACCATAAATGCAGTTTCAAAACGAGATCAATAAAAGACGCACTTTTGCGATAATTTCCCATCCTGATGCCGGTAAAACGACACTCACGGAAAAACTTCTCCTTTACGGCGGAGCGATCAATCTCGCCGGATCCGTAAAAGCAAGAAAGACCGCAAGGCATGCGGTTTCCGACTGGATGGAGATAGAAAAGGAACGTGGTATTTCGGTAACGTCTTCCGTAATGCAGTTCAGATATGACGGATTTTGCATAAATATACTTGATACCCCCGGACACCAGGATTTCTCGGAGGACACATACAGAACGCTCATGGCGGCGGATTCCGCTGTCATGGTGATAGACGGATCGAAGGGTGTCGAGGCGCAGACCATAAAGCTTTTCAAGGTCTGTGTCATGAGGCATATCCCGATCTTCACCTTCATCAACAAGCTCGACCGCGATGCAAGAGACACATTTGAACTTCTCGATGAGATTGAGAGCGTGCTCGGGATCCACACCTGCCCCATCAACTGGCCGATAGGTTCGGGGAAGAACTTCAAAGGCGTTTACGACAGGAATACAAAGGAGATCACAAGATTCTTTGCGGCAAATGCGGGTCAGACCGAAGTCGAGGAAGCTACACTCTCCATAGACGATCCGGGCATCGACGACCTGATAGGCAGAGAAAACCACCGCATCCTTTGCGATGAGCTTGAGCTTCTCGGAGGCGCGGGCGATGAATTTGACCTTGAAGCGGTGCACAAAGGCGAGCTGACACCTGTATTTTTCGGCTCCGCTCTCACAAACTTCGGCGTGGAGACCTTCCTTTCGCATTTCCTCAAAATGACCGAGACGCCGCTCCCAAGGATGAGCGACGAAGGGCTTATCGAGCCCACGGATGACGATTTTTCCGCGTTTGTGTTCAAGATCCAGGCAAACATGAACAAGGCGCACCGTGACCGTATCGCGTTCATGAGGATATGCTCCGGCAAATTCACCGCGGGCGAGGAAGTGTACCATGTTCAGGGCGATAAAAAACTCCGCCTGTCGCAGCCTCAGCAGATGATGGCAAATGACAGAAAGATAGTGGAAGAGGCTTACGCCGGAGATATCATCGGCGTTTTCGATCCCGGCATCTTTTCGATAGGCGACACCATATGTGCGTGCGGGAGAAAATTCAGATACGAAGGCATTCCCACATTTGCGCCCGAGCATTTTGCAAAGATTCGCCAGGTCGACACCATGAAGCGCAAGCAGTTTTTGAAAGGTGTGAACCAGATAGCGCAGGAAGGCGCGATACAGATATTTAAGGAATTCAACACCGGTATGGAGGAGATCATCGTGGGAGTAGTGGGAACTCTCCAGTTCGATGTACTGAAATACAGGCTTGACAGTGAATATGGGGTTGAGATCCGCATGGATCAGCTCCCTTACGAATACATCCGTTGGATCGCAAATCCGACAGAGGTCGACATAGACCGCCTGAACCTCACTTCAGATTCCAAGCGCGTTGTGGACCTCAAGGACAGACCGCTCATCATCTTTACCCATGAGTGGAGCATCAGGACCGTGCTCGAGAGGAACAAGGACCTGAAACTTGCCGAATTTGCAAGGAACTAAGAGGTGGCATACCGGCAGAGCCGGGAGGGACCAAAATGGAAGAAGACAAAAAGGGTAAAAAGAAGAAGCTCAACGCAGAGCAGGAAGAAAAGATCAAGGCCGCGACCATAGCAAAAGCCGAAACGGAAGAAAACAACATTGAGGCTATGAAATCAGAGCCCGTGCAGGTAATGCCGGTGGTCGCGATAAAGGGACTTGTGATGCTTCCGGGCATGCTTGTACATTTCGACCTTCACCAGGACGAGTCTGTGAGCGCGATAAACGCAGCAATGAAGGAGGGCAGGTCTGTTCTCATTTCCGCGCAGCGTGAAAATGCCGCAGGCACCTTCGGAATAGACGATATCTACGCCATCGGCACCATCTCCGCGATCAAGCAGATGATCAAGATGCCGGGAAATATCGTACGCGTACTCGCTCAAGGACAAAGACGTGGACACCTCCTCAATTTTACCCAGACTTCACCTTATCTTGAGGCGAGAGTTGGCCTGCCCTACGAAACGGTTGCGGCATCTCTTCCCGTCACCGACCAGAGAGCGATGCTCAGAGGTCTCAAGGACATTCTTGAAGAGTATTTTCTGGCTAACGACAAGCTTGCAAAGGAAGTTACAAAGCAGCTCGTTGCCTGTGATTCGGTGGACCTTCTGATCAACCAGATCGCCATTTCCATCCCCATGACCACGACGTCAAAGCAAAAGATCCTTGAGGCGATGGATATCATGGACCGTTTCCAGGCAGTCGCTGTCACGCTTACCAATGAGATAGAGATAATCCGCATAAAGAAAGACCTTCAGGGAAAAGTGCGCGAACGCGTCGACAAGAACCAGAAGGACTATATCATGCGCGAGCAGATGAAAGTGATAAGAGAGGAACTCGGTGAAAAGAGCGCGCTCGACGATGCCGATGAATTCCTTGAAGCCCTTAACGACCTTGTCTGCTCCGATACCGTGCGCGAAAAGATCAAAAAAGAGATCGAGCGCTACAAGAATGTCGCAGGAAGCCAGGCGGAATCCGTCGTTTCGAGGACTTATATCGAAACGCTCCTCTCACTTCCTTGGGACAAGATGACAAAGGACAACAATTCCATCGAGAATGCAAAGCGTACTCTCGATAAGGATCACTACGGCCTTGACAAGGTCAAGGAGCGCATTCTTGAATTCCTTTCGGTGCGCATACTGAACACCAAGGGACAGTCGCCCATCCTCTGCCTTGTCGGCCCGCCCGGAACAGGTAAAACGTCCATCGCGCGTTCCGTTGCCGCAGCGCTTGACAAGAAATATGTGCGTATCTGCCTCGGCGGTGTAAGAGATGAAGCCGAGATCAGGGGCCACAGAAAGACATACATAGGAGCAATGCCCGGACGCATCATCACAGGGCTTAAGGAAGCAGGCACAAAGAATCCGCTGATGCTCCTTGATGAAATAGACAAAGTGAGCTCGGATTACAAGGGAGACACTTCTTCCGCACTTCTTGAAGTGCTCGATCCCGAGCAGAACAGACATTTTGCGGATCATTATGTGGAGATACCCGTGGATCTTTCCGAGGTCCTTTTCATCTGCACCGCAAACTCGGTAAAGACCATACCGAGACCGCTCCTTGACCGTATGGAGGTCATTGAGGTAAACAGCTACACCGATAACGAAAAAATGCATATCGCAAAGGATTTCCTGTATCCAAAGCAGCTTGAGAAAAACGGCCTTACCGACAAGATGCTCAAGGTTTCGGAAGGTGCGATAAAGTTGATGATCTCGGGCTATACAAAGGAAGCCGGCGTGAGAAATCTGGAACGCCGCTTCGGTGAACTTTGCAGAAAAGCTGCGAGAAGGATACTTGAAGAAAAGCAGGCTTTCGAGAAGGATGAAAAGAATTCCGGAAAGACCTTTAAGCCCACGGCTGTAAAGGTTACGGACAAAAATCTTCCCGATTTCCTCGGAAAGCAGAAATATCACGATCTTAAAGCAAACCGCAAGGCTGATGTCGGCATAGTGCGCGGTCTTGCATGGACAGAGGTCGGGGGAGACACACTTCAGATCGAAGTCAATACCATGCCCGGCAAGGGTGAACTCATCCTTACAGGTTCTCTGGGCGACGTGATGAAAGAATCCGCAAGGATCGCGCTTTCCTATGTGCGTTCCCTCTCGGACAAGATCGGGCTTGACGCGGAGTTTTTTGAAAACCATTCCGTTCATGTGCATGTGCCTGAAGGAGCGACTCCAAAGGACGGTCCTTCTGCAGGTATCACTATGGCTACAGCGATCTATTCGGCACTTTCCGGTAAGCCGGTGAGGGCTGATGTCGCGATGACCGGTGAGATCTCGCTACGCGGACGTGTAATGCCCATAGGTGGCCTCAAAGAAAAGCTTCTTGCTGCAAACAAAGCAGGCATCAAGCTGGTGCTCATCCCCCAAGAAAATGAGCCCGACCTTGCAGAGATCTCCGAGGAGATAACGGCAGGCATGCAGGTCATCCCTGTGAGCGACATGCAGCAGGTGCTGAAATACGCATTATACACAAAATAAAAACAGAACAGGATTTTTATAATGGACTCGGAAGCATTAATGCTCTACAAGCTGATCATACTATATATTCTCGACAGACTCGAAATGCCGGTAAGCAACGCCGAGCTCACAAGGATCATCCTTGAGAGGCAGTATGCTGCCTATCTTGAGATACAGCAGGCCCTTTCTGACCTTGTCGAGGATGCATATATCGAGATAACGGATTCGCACAATTCACATTTTTACACGATCACCGGCGAGGGCAGGCAGACTCTCGACTATTTCTACAAGGATATCTCTGTGGCTCTCCGCGATGAGATAGATGCATTTCTTTCAAAGGAACAGTATCATCTGCGCGACAAGGAGGCTTCCACATCCGATTATTATGAAGGAAAAAAGGACGAGTATATCTGCGAACTAAAGGTGGTAGAGCGTGGAAATGAGCTGGTGTTCATAAAACTCATGGTCGCGAGTGAACGAGAGGCGGATACTATCTGCAACAGATGGAAGGAAGCCAACGCGGACGTTTATGAATATCTGATCTCCCGCCTTCTTGCAGGCAAAAAGCCGGAAGAGACCGCAAACGCGGAATAAGGCTTACAGAATAAGAAAAGAGGTTTTTTGAGATGACAAATGCCGAAAAAGCGCTGAAGCTCCATGAGGAACTGCAAGGCAAACTCACAACGGAGAGCAAGATGCCGATAAAGACAAGGGAAGATCTTGCGCTCCTTTACACTCCCGGTGTTGCGGAACCCTGCAAGGTCATACATGACGATCCCGATGCGGTGTACAAATACACCGTAAAGCAGAACACCATTGCCGTGGTATCGGATGGTTCTGCAGTGCTGGGACTCGGAAACATCGGAGCTGCCGCAGCAATGCCCGTTATGGAAGGAAAGGCCGTGCTCTTCAAGGAGTTTGGCGGAGTGAACGCGTTCCCCATCTGCCTTGACACTCAGGATACCGAAGAGATCATAAAGACAGTCGTAAACATTGCTCCGGCTTTCGGCGGCATCAATCTTGAAGATATCTCCGCGCCTCGCTGTTTTGAGATCGAGAGACGTTTGAAGGAACTGCTCCCCATCCCCGTTTTTCATGACGATCAGCACGGAACAGCGATAGTAGTGCTCTCGGGCATTATCAATGCCCTTAAGGTAGTCGGAAAGAAGAAGGAGGACTGCCGCATAGTTGTGAACGGCGCAGGTTCCGCAGGTATCGCTATCTCCAAGCTTCTTTTGAGATACGGTTTCCCCAACCTCACACTTTGTGACAAGGTGGGGATCCTTGCAAAGGATACGGAAGGCCTCAACTGGGCGCAGAAGGAGATGACGGAAGTTACAAATCTTGAAGGACGTCACGGAACGCTTGCGGACGCGCTTGTCGGCGCCGACATATTTGTCGGTGTTTCAGCGCCCGGCATCGTAACTCCCGAGATGGTCTCAAAGATGAACAGGGATTCTATCCTTTTTGCGATGGCAAATCCTGTGCCCGAGATCATGCCTGACCTTGCAAAGCAGGCGGGAGCTCGCGTGGTCGGTACCGGACGTTCGGATTTCCCGAACCAGGTGAACAATGTCATCGCTTTCCCCGGCATCTTCAAGGGTGCGCTTGAGGGACGCGCGAGAGCCATCACCGAGGAGATGAAGCTTGCGGCAGCGCTTGCCATTGCTTCACTGGTTCCCGACGATGAGCTTAATGAGGACAATATCATGCCGCAGCCGTTCGATCCCCGCGTTTGCGAGTGCGTGAGCCGCGCGGTCAGAGAAAACATAAAGAAGTGACTTTCTGCTTTTCGTGAGCAGCATTGATCTTGAACACAATATCGCAATATACAATAAGAACAGGGCATTTTTTATCTTGTTTTTTGACATGTGATTTGGTATACTTGCATATGTGTTTACGGGGTATTAGCTCAGCTGGGAGAGTGCCTGGTTCGCAATCAGGAGGTCAGGGGTTCGATCCCCCTATGCTCCATTCCCTGTCACAAGGAGGGGCTCGTTTTTCGGGAAGATTCCTTGCGACTAAGTCGGTCCGTAACGGATCGGCTTGTTTTTTAGGTATGCGTAAAACACAAATTTGTTAAATTTGCTACACATTTCATACACAATTCGATGTTAATCTTAAGCCACAGTCAGGAAACAAACGGCTGCGGCGTGAGGTGAAGACATGGCAAAGGAAGTATTCAACAGATACGAACTCAAGTTCCGTATCAACGACAAACAGTATAAAGAGCTCAGGGAGCGCCTTTCGGAGTATATGGAAGCCGACGCCTACAGCAAGAACGGCGATTTTTACACCATATGCAATATCTACTATGACACTCCCGCAAATGATCTCATCAGACGTTCCATAGACGGGCCCGTCTATAAGGAAAAAATGAGACTCAGGAGCTACGGCACTGTCGGCACCGACACCAAGGTATTTCTTGAGATCAAAAAGAAATACAAAGGCCTTGTAAACAAGCGCAGAACAAAGATCATCCTGAGTGATGCCTATGATTACTTCGAAACGGGCAAAAAGCCCGAAGTCAGGCAGTTCATGAACGGACAGGTGCTTAACGAGATCGACTATATGAAAACACGCCTGGGCCTTGTCCCCAAGGTATTCCTTTCATATGACAGATGCGCCCTGTTCGCAAAGGACGATCACGAATTCAGAGTCACCTTTGACAGAAATATCACCGCGCGAAGATATGACCTTGGGCTCCACTATGGTATTTACGGCGACAAGCTCATTGGAGACGACGAGTGGATAATGGAAGTCAAGATAGACCGCGCCATGCCTCTTTGGATGACAAGCATCCTTTCCGATATGAAGATCTACAAAAACAAATTTTCAAAATACGGCGAGGAATACAGGCTTTTCGTTGAAGCGCAGACTGCTGCGCGCCGTTTGGGAGCGACTGAAAAAATTTACGGCAAGGAGACGGAAAAATGCTCGAATCACTACTCGGAATTACAAACGATAGTTCAATAACAACTCTTACAACCATCACCTGCATGTTGTTTGCGGTGATACTCGGTATCATAATAGCTGCGGCATATGCCATCATCACAAAAAAAGAGGAGATATCCTTGAGCTTTTTCCTGACACTTGTGATAATGCCCGCCGCTGTGGCGCTTGTGATAGTGCTGGTAGGAAGCAATCTGGCGCGCGCTCTTTCGCTTGGCGGCATATTTGCCCTGGTGCGCTTCAGAAGCATGCCCGGTGACGGCAAAGATATCTCTTTCGTGTTTGTAGCAATGGCAGCGGGTCTTTCATCCGGACTCGGATTCCTTACCATTGCGCTTGCTGCGACCGTCGTGCTCGCGCTCGTCGTGGTCGTTGTCACAAAGGTTGCGGGACTGGTATTTGCAAACAACACCCAGTCGTTAAAGATCGTGATCCCCGAAGACATGGATTACAGCGATGCTTTCAAGGATATCTTTGAAAAGTACACCGACAGGGCGGAACTTGAAAAGGTAAAGACGACAAATATGGGAACTCTCTACGAACTCGCATATTATGTAAACATGAAGAGCGATGCCGATGAGAAGAAGTTCCTCGACGAGATAAGGACAAGAAACGGAAATCTCTCCGTTATTCTTGCAAAGCAGCTTAAAAAGAAAGAAGAACTGTGATATCACTAAAGAGCCGGCCTCGACGCCGGTTCTTTTTTGCGCCTGCACTGCGGCTTCTGCGATTGACAACAGCGGGCAGAAATGGTATAAATCTTACGCGGTCAAATGCCGCAGGAGAAAGCAACTAAACGGCAAAAACAAAGATATTCGGGAAAGGACCCGGGGGGTACAGATGGTTGATTTTGAAAAGAGATTAAAAGAAATAGACGAAGTGATCGAAAAAGGCCCGTTCAAAGCGGACTGGACAAGCCTTACAAAATGGCGCACGCCACAGTGGTTTGAGGATGTAAAGTTCGGCATTTTCATCCATTGGGGAGTTTTTTCCGTTCCTGCATTTGCAAACGAATGGTATTCGAGAAGCATGTATTGTCAGGGAACGCGCGAATTTGAACATCATGTGAAGACCTACGGACCGCAGAAAGACTTCGGCTATAAGGATTTCATCCCGATGTTCAAGGCTGAGCATTTCAATGCCTCAGAGTGGATGGATCTGTTTAAAAGGTCGGGCGCGAAGTACGTGGTGCCCGTTGCTGAGCATCATGACGGTTTCCAGATGTACGAGAGCGAGATGTCCCATTGGAACGCAAAGGAAATGGGACCCAAACGTGATGTCATCGGAGAACTCAAAAAAGCGGCCGACGAACAGGGCATAGTTTTTGCAACATCATCACACAGGGCGGAACACTACTGGTTCATGGGCCCCGGGCGTGAATTTGAGAGCGATGTGAACGATTCCGTAAAATATGGCGATCTTTACTGGCCGAGCGTAAAAGAGCAGCCGGAGCATTGGGATGTGCATTCACCCGTTGCGTCTTCAAAGGAATTCCTTGACGACTGGCTGTTGAGATGCTGCGAGATCATTGATAAATACAAGCCTGCATTGCTTTATTTTGACTGGTGGATAATCCACGAGAGCTACAAGGAACACCTTAAGAAACTGATGGCGTATTATTATGACCGTGCAGCTGAGTGGGGCCGGGAAGTAGCTATCATCTATAAGCACGATCCGGTGCCGTTCGGCTCGGCCGTGCCTGATGTGGAAAGAGGAAAATTTGGCAGCACCCAGCCCTACCATTGGCAGACGGATACAGCGATCGCGTACAATTCCTGGTGCTATATAGACGGGCTTGATTACAAGAATGCGGATGAGATAATAGCATATCTCGTGGACGTCGTTTCAAAGAACGGAAACCTGCTTCTGAATATCGGGCCTAAGAGCGACGGAACCATTCCCGATGAGGACAAAAAGATCCTTCTGGAGATAGGAAAATGGCTTGAAACAAACGGCGAAGCGATATACGGCACCAAGCCCTGGAAAATTGCCGCGGAGGGTCCCACGAAGGAAGAAGAGGGCAAGTTCTCCGATGTAAAAGGCAAGGCTTATACTGCCGAGGATTTCCGCTTTACCTGCGGGAACGGAGCGGTTTATGCCATATCCCTGAACTACCCGGAGAACGGGGAATTGCTGGTCAAAGCGCTTGGAAATCATGACTTCAACAGCCTTGGCTTCCAGGGTATCGTAAAACGTGTGTCGGTGCTCGGACATGGCGAGGTTCCCTACGAATATGGAAATGATGGGCTGAAGGTACACGGTCCGAAGATCGGAACTACAAAGCCCGTTGTCATCAAGGTTGAGACGGACTGATCTCAGGAAAAGCGTTTTTGTAATTTAGAAAGTGATTGGTAACACGAAATGAACTGGTTTTTGCAACTGATCTCAAACCGGGTCCTCATTATCGCGATCATAGCGTGGTTTGTGGCTCAGGTGTTGAAGACGATCATCAATTTTATCGTAAATAAAGAATGGAAGCTGGAGAGGCTGGTGGGCTCGGGCGGAATGCCGAGCAGCCATTCAGCGACGGTGTGTTCTCTGGCAACTGCCACTGCGTTCGCATATGGGCTCGGCTCGTTTGAGTTTGCCATTGCGGCGATCCTCGCGATCATTGTGATGTATGACGCGCGTGGTGTGCGCCGTGAGACCGGAAAACAGGCCGTGGTGATAAAGCAGATCACAGAGTATCTTGAAGCTATTCAGCAGGGTACGCTCACCCCGGAATTTGAAGAGGAAAAGCTCAAGGAGCTCGTGGGACATACACCGCTCCAGGTGGGTATGGGCGCGATCCTCGGAACGCTGATCGGTATCCTTGGCGGGATTTTCTGGATGTAAAAATATGGCACAGATTCTGAAAAGGAACCTGTGCCTGTTTTTTTACGTTTTTTAAAACTATAGAAATAAACCCCTTTGAATACCTTGAATATTGCAGAATCTGTGCGGTGGTCGGCTCTGAACGCCGACCTTGATGTACGCGGATTATAACATGAAACATCACTTCAGTAAATGAAAAACAAGGCCTCGACGTGTAGAAAATCGGGGTCTTTTTTTGTGCAGGTTGAACAAAAAATAAGGGTTTGGAAAGAGACGGGAATTTCAGGGATCCGCATAAACGGTGGCACCTGATGAAACAATGGGAAGCAATTTTATCTTTGCTTTTCACACAAATCACAAAATAACAATAATCACAATGTAAGAAACGCATTTTTATAAAAATTTAACTACAATCGTCGAACATTCTGTGATATATTATGCCTATGACTCACATGCTGAAACCCGCATATTTCTGCGAAAAACCAACATAAATGTAAAAATTGTGAAGCAATCTGCCACAATTGAAATAAGTTTGAACAAACAAGAAAAACATTGTTAAAATTGCATTAAATAACCATAATGAAATTATAAACACATATATTTATACATATATTTTTACCAAGGGAGAACAACAATGTCTGTGATACGACTTCAGAAAAAGAGACTCGGTGACATCCTCGTTGCGGCAAAAGCCATCAACGACGAGCAGCTGCAGAGAGCGCTTGAAGAGCAGAAGACAACACACACCAGGCTCGGCGCGACGCTCATCCAAATGGGCATCATCACCGAGGAACAGATAAGAGACGCTCTCCACAACCAGATCGGCGTTGACATCATCGACCTGTCGAGCGTCAAGATACCTTCCGACGTGGTCGCACGTATCAAAGACAGTTCAAACCTGAAAAAGCACATAATGATGCCTTACGCGTACGATAAGTACGATTCACAGGCACTCATGGTCGCCATGGCCGATCCCATGGACCTTAACGCCATCGACGACATCTACATGATGACCGGTTTTCAGGTGCATCCCACCATTTCCACCCCGACCGACATCATGGCGTGCATCGACAGATATTACGGCTCCGTTGAAACACAGGCGGCCGCCGACATGTACGCAAAAGAGCGCGAGGAAGAGCTTAACGCCTCAACGGAAGAAGAAAGCGACGCTAACGTTGAAAACGCGCCTATCGTACGACTTGTAAAGAGCGTTATCGAACAGGGCGTAAGAAGAAGGGCCAGCGATATTCACATCGAGCCTACCGTAAGCCGCATCCGCGTACGTTACAGAGTGGACGGCGTACTGCAGGACGCAGAGACAAGCTACCCACTTTCCACACTTCCCGCTATCATCACACGTATCAAGATCATCGGCGGAATGGACATTTCCGAAAAACGTAAGCCGCAGGACGGCCGTATCACACAGGTGGTCGACCGTGTGGAATATGACATCCGTGTTTCCGTCCTTCCCACGGTATTTGGCGAGAAAGTCGTAATGCGACTCACCGCCAAGATGAACCTCACAAGAGAAAAGAAACAGCTTGGCTTCAGCGATGAAGAACTCAAGCGCTTTGATAATATCTTTGCAAACCCGAACGGCATCATCCTTGTTACGGGACCTACAGGATCCGGAAAATCGACCACGCTGTACACGGCGCTTTCCGAACTCAACACCGACGACGTGAACATCATCACAGTTGAGGACCCCGTCGAAGCAAACATCGACGGCATCAATCAGGTACAGGTAAATCCCAAGGCCGACCTCACATTTGCATCGGCGCTCCGTTCCATTCTCCGTCAGGACCCCGATATCATCATGATCGGTGAGATCCGAGACAAGGAGACCGCAAGCATCGCCGTTACCGCATCCATCACAGGTCACCTTGTCGTAAGTACACTCCATACAAATTCTGCGGCCGCAAGCCTTACAAGACTTGAGAACATGGGAATAGAAAGTTACCTCCTCGCGGATTCCACGGTCGGCGTCATCGCACAGAGACTTGCAAGAAGGCTTTGCACCTGCAAAAAGAAAAAGAAAGCGGACGCAAGAGAAAAGAAACTCCTCGGCATCCCCGTTGATCAGGACATTGAGATCTACGAGCCCGGCCGCTGCAACGTCTGCAACGAAACCGGTTACCTCGGCCGAATCGGTGTTTATGAGATAATGCCCATATCGAACAAGATTAGGACCATCATCACAAATCATGGTTCGACGGACGACATAGAAAAGACGGCTATTGAAGAAGGCATGAGCACACTCAAGATGAGCTGCGCGAAACTCGTTAAAGAAGGAATAACAAGCATCTCAGAGATGAGACGTATCGTATACTCCAACGAGGACGAAGAGGAATAAAAGTAGTATAAACCGGACAGATCATAAGTATTCATCTTGGAGGAGATATGGGAGAAATTGATGATCTGCTGATAAAAGCAGGAGAGCTCCACGCATCCGACCTTCACATCACGGTCGGTGTGCCGCCGAAGGTAAGGATATACGGCGACTTAAAAAACATAGACGACTCACTTCCTTCCCTGAAGCCGGACGATGTGAAAAGGCTCGTGCTCTCGGTGGTGCCCGAAAAGCTCATTCCGGAGTTTGAAAAAGAGGGCGAGGTCGACTTTTCGTATTCGATCCCGAAAGTGGGACGTTACAGAGTGAACGCCTACAACCAGCGCGGCAGCATGGCCTGCACCGTGCGACTCATAAGCGAAGAGATACCCACACCGCAGAGCCTCGGCGTTCCGCAGTCCGTGGTGGATCTCATACACAAAAAGAGAGGACTCGTGATAGTGACAGGTCCTACGGGATCGGGAAAATCCACGACGCTCGCGAGCCTCATCCAGATGATAAACCAGCAATACGAATACAACATCATCACGCTTGAGGACCCCATAGAGTACCTCCACAAGCACAACAAGTGCATTGTTAACCAGCGCGAGATAGGAACCGATACACAAAGCTACACAAAAGCGCTCCGTGCGGCGCTCCGTGAAGACCCCGACGTTATCCTTGTCGGCGAGATGCGAGACCTTGACACCATTTCCATCGCGATCACCGCGGCGGAGACCGGACACCTTGTATTCTCCACGCTTCACACAATAGGAGCGGCCTGCACCATCGATCGTATCATCGATGTGTTCCCGCCTTATCAACAAAACCAGATAAGATCGCAGCTTGCGCTGGTGCTTGAGGGCGTTATATCGCAGCAGCTCATCCCGATGACACAGGGAAGAGGCAGAAAAGCGGCGTTTGAGGTAATGCTTGGAACGCCCGCGATAAGGAACCTCATCAGAGAAGGCAAGACGCACATGATCACCGGCATCATCCAGACCAGCAAGAAAATGGGTATGAAGACCATGGACGAAGCAATCTACGAACTTTTCATAAACCGCTTGATCGACAAAGACCAGGCGCTCGGCTATGCGCAGGATATGTCCGCGCTGTCGGCAAGGATGTTTCTTCAGTAGTCATCATCACTTGCTTTGAGGCGAATTTATGAGCCGAAGAGTGATGATAAATCACGGAGGGATTATGGATTTCTCATACGTTGCCATCAACAAAGAAGGAAAACAGGTCAAAGGCAGCATAAAAGCGAATAACGATACCGATGCAAGGGCGCAACTTAAAAAAGAGGGCCTGAAGCCTATCACAGTAAAAAGTCAGAGCGTTCTTACAAAGGATATCGATCTGGGAATCGAAACAAAGGTAAAAACACGAGACCTTTCCGTATTCTGCAGACAGTTTTCTAGTATCCTCGGTGCAGGCGTTACGGTTGTAGACGGACTTAGGATGCTTGCGGATCAGACGGAAAACAAGACCTTGAAGAAGGCGCTGAATCTCACCCGAGAGTCGGTACAGCAGGGACTTTCACTTGCGGAGGCAATGAAGAGAAGCCCGAAAGTATTCGACGAGATGTTTGTCAACATGATCGATGCCGGAGAACAATCAGGTTCACTTGAGGTTTGTATCGACCGACTTGGAAAACAGTATGAAAAGACCGCAAAGCTTACCGGACAGGTAAAGAGTGCATTAATATACCCTATTGCAGTTCTTGTTATCGCACTTGGAGTTACGTTGTTTATGTCGATCAAAGTAATTCCGGAATTTGGCACCATGTTCGCCTCAATGGGAACTGAATTGCCTTTACCTACTAAGATCGTCATGGCATTCTCGGATTTTATAATGAGCAAATGGTGGCTGCTGATCATCATAGTAGTTGGACTTATCGTAGTTCTTAAACTGTTTGGAACAACGACCGCAGGAAAAAAGGTTTACGGTAAAATGGCCATTCACGCTCCTATCTTTGGCGACTTGAGCATTAAGAGTAATTCTGCAAGATTTTCAAGAACTATGTCAACGCTTGTAAGTTCCGGCATGGGAATAACCACAGCGCTTGAGATAACCGGAAAGGCAATGAGTAATATCTGGTATAAACTGGCACTTCAAAAGGCAAAGAGCGAAGTGGAACAGGGAATGCCACTTTCGGTACCAATCAGACAGGAAGAAGAAATTTTCCCCCCTATGGTCCATAACATGCTAGCAATCGGTGAGGAGACCGGTAATGTGGAGCACATGCTTGACAAGGTTGCAGATTATTACGAGGAAGAAACCGAGGTAAAGACAAAGAACCTTACAGAACTCATGCAACCTATAATGATAGTAATACTTGGCGGAATCATTGGATTGATGGTACTCGCGATGTACTCTCCGATGATCGGTATGTACGGAGATATGGGTAATCTTTGATCTGTATCCCTGCGCGGGAGGTGTGGGAACGCCTGCTGAAAGGGATTTAGATAAATAATCTTTTCTGTATAAGGAGAACAATATGAACAAGAAAATGAACAACAAAGGCTTTTCACTTGTAGAACTTATCGTTGTAGTACTTATCATGGCTATCATTGGCGTAGCGCTTGCTCCTCAGGTGATGAAGTGGGTTGGAAACGCAAGAGAGTCTGCAGACGTTAACAATTATAATTCTCTTTATGCTAATGTTCAGCTTGCATTGGCTGATAAAGCAGCTTATGAAGAGGTAAAAGATCAAGATGGAAAGACGATTATTCTTACAATGTCGTCTTCAGGAGTAGCGGTAACAGGAACAGCTACATCAACCGATTTTCAGAAAGCACTTACAGCATTGGACTCGGGATGGACAAAATTAGGTAGCAAAGTTTCGGGAGAAAGTTATCAAATAACTGTTACTTGTGGTAATCCTCCGCAGATAGCAAAGAATGATTATCCTGGCATAATTTCTGAAGACCTCAAGTAATTAGAATTCTCATGCCATTCCTACTTTACAGCTTAATATTCCTATATGGCATCATAGTAGGCAGCTTCCTCAACGTTGTGATACTTCGTGTCCCGTTGAATGAAAGCATTGTAACGAAAAGATCACATTGTACCAGCTGCAGCCACGTGCTGCACTGGTACGATCTGTTCCCACTCTTTTCTTATATCTTTCTCAAAGGACATTGCCGCTACTGCGGGGCAAAGATCTCTGCGCAATATCCGATCATCGAGGCATCAAACGGTATCCTGTGGGTACTGATGTTTCTGATCTGCGGTTTTTCACTTGACACCGTGCTTGGGTGCTTTGTTGTATCTGCCTGTCTTGCGCTTTCCGTTATCGATGCCCGTACTCATGAGATCCCCGTCGGGATAAACATTTTTATCGCCGTATGTGGGATAGCAAAACTCGTTTTACATGTTCGCGAATGGCCCGGATATCTGCCCGAATACCTGTTCGGAGCCATTTCCGTTTCACTTCTTCTCCTCATCATTTTTCTGGTTTCACAGGGACGTGCGATAGGAGGAGGAGACATAAAGCTCATGGCGGCTGCGGGCCTGTTTTTGGGATTGAAGCTCACCATAGTGGCTTTTTTACTTGGCTGTCTGTATGGATCTGTTATCCATATAGCACGCATGAAAATATCAAAAAAGGACCATGTACTCGCAATGGGACCCTACCTTTCGGCCGGGATCCTGAGTGCAATGTGGTTTGGAAGATGGATCGTTGACTGGTACTTATCCTTATTCTGACCGGAGGTTGAAGGAGATCAGATGGCTGTTTCAAAGATTGTTAGCATAGAAATAACAGACAAGGTCACAAGAGTTTGTTTTGAAAGCTATAACAAAAAGACCACCACTGTTTACAAGAGCTTTATGTTCATAAATCCCGAGGGGACCGTAAGCGACGGCTTCGTTACGGACCGCGGTGTTTACGGCGCGTTTCTCAAGGAACAGCTCGCGGAACAAAAGATCAAGTGCAAAGACGTGGTC
>JAEENL010000112.1 GCA_016283775.1 Lachnospiraceae bacterium
CTTGCGTTGTCAGCTTTTTCTGTGTCAAAGGCCACGGGGAACGTCACCATATCCTTATAGGGGCGCAGCACTTCAATGATGTATTCGGCCTCTTCTCTCGCTTCTTCCACGGTCGTTGCCTGAGAGAAGAAATATGCTCCCACCTTGACGCCTGCATTGTATGCGTTTTTGATGTTCTGTTCAAAATACTGATCCGTGTTGATGTTACCTTCGGCCGCAGTTCCGCGGTATGCCGCGCGGATGATTGCGAATTCCACGCCTGCCGCTGCTACGCGGGTCCAGTCGATGTTTTCGTTCCAGCGCGACACGTCCACACCGAACATTGCAATGTTTTTTCCGTCCTCATAGTAGCCTTTGAGGCCGGTGACCGGATCGTAGGCATATTTGTCGGGATCGAGCGTTGTCCTAGGGACATTATCCTGCAATTTAACAAGGAGCCGTTCACCGTTTGCGCCTGTTGTGGTCACTCTGTCAGCATGTGTCAGATCGTAGGATATCGGAGAAACTATGCCGACATGATCCTTGTCGCTGAAATCATCGTCAGAGTAAAGATAAAAAGTGCTCGAGCTCGCCTCAAACATATCGCGGCTCGTGAATGTCACGGGGCTTCTCATTTCTCCGATATAGCCGCCGTTATCAAGCATTACGAGCGATCTCACTTCGATCGAATTTTTCCTGATAAGATATTTCGTCTCTATATCGGTTTCGATCGTGTATTTCTGCTGTGCTTCTTCCAAAGACATGTAGGGAAGCGTAACATAATAAGACCTGTCGTTGGCAACGAGTTTTGCGATCCTTGCGCTTCCCACGTCATAAAGATCGGCGACGGTGATCGTATCCGCAAAAGTCCTTCCGGGATTGACCGTGTAGTATTCAAGCATGTCCTTTGTGGCGATCACGTGAAGTTCGTTCCGCGTGTTCTCCTCATCGGTCGAAAGTATGAAGGCCGCCTGTTCTCTGCCGTTCCCCACAAAATCGGCAAATTCGGGAAGAAATCCCGTTATCGAGCCGCCGTTAATGGCGTAGGGCCATGCAAATTCCCGCGCTATCCGTCCGTCGGTTATCCTTATGTTGTAATAAGGGTCGCTTCCGTACAGCGTGTAGTCGTTCATCACGCTTATCGTGTATCTGTCAGTCCTTATAACAAGGTATTCCCTGCCGTCTATGGTCTCAACAGCCGCATTGATGTTGTTCTTTCTGTTGATGTTCGACTCTGTTATCGCTGCATTAAGGTCGGCACAGTGCTTTGCGGCAACAGGGGCATGCGTCACCGTGGGTGTTGCTTTGGCCGTAGGTGCCGCAGAGCCGGTGGGGCTTATGTTTTCACCGTTGTCTCCGGGGTGCTCCGCCACGCCTGTGATGCCGGCCTCAGAGCCGTTTTTCCCTGCCGGATCTTTTATGCCGTCGGGCAGTGAGATAAGACCGTACCGCACTGCTGTGATGAAGCCTATGATCAGCAGCAGGATGAGAAATGTGAATGCAATAATGAGCCCGACAAGGAGCCCTTTTGTGCTGCCCTTTCCCTCTTTTTCCGCCTTTGTAGCCGTTTTATTAAGATCAACGAAGCCGTTATCGTCTGCCATGTCGTCACCTCGGGATATGTTTCATTTATGCCTGCGCCTGCAGATTCCATATATTGTCAGTATATCGGATTATGCAGGCCATGTAAAGAAGAATCGGGCAGCTTGCTGTATCTCACATGCCCCGACAATTGGCCAACACATCCACCCCTATACAAATACAGGGCGGAATGCTATAATGTCGTTATGAGCGAATTTATCACAATAAGCAGGGAATCCGCAGGAGAGATCGAAGAAAAGAAGTCACGTTTCATCGCGGCTTTAGTTCCGTGCACTTCAGAGGACGAGGCCGTCACTTTTATCGAGAGCGTGCGAAAGAAAAACAGGGACGCACGCCACAACTGCTATGCCTATGTCATAGGTGAAAAGGGCGAGACTGTAAAGTGTTCCGACGACGGCGAGCCCCAAAAGACCGCGGGACAGCCTATCTTAAGCGTCATCCAGGGCGCGGGGCTCACCAATGTATGTCTCGTTGTGACACGTTATTTTGGCGGTACTCTCCTCGGCACGGGCGGCCTTGTGCGCGCCTACTCCGACTCGGCCAAAGCAGCGGTCGACAACGCAAAAAGGGTGAAAAAAATACCCGGGATCCTGCTCTCGATCTCAACAGAATACTCGGATATGGGTACTATACAATATATATTGAATTCTGAAAATATCACGATACGGGGCACGGAATACACAGACGGAGTTGTTTTTACTACCGAAGTAGAATCAGGTAAATACGAGCAACTTTCAAAAAAGCTGATAGACGCGACCGGTGCCCGGGTAAAGCTTGGCAAAATGAAAGACATACTTATTGGCATGGAAATATAATTTCGATTTAACATTTCTTCGAAATCCATCGAAAAAAGCGGGGTCCTTCCCCGCTTTTTACATATATTCAAGCCTCTCACATCTTCACTCAAAAAGCATATCTATGACGCCTTTGAACCCCTCCGTCTCATAGATCTTTTTGTAATATCCCACTTCATCGGCGATTATCCCGTCTATCGCCTTCATTCCCAGAAGCTCCACAGGCGCCTTGTCATCAGTCATGACAAGGTCTTTGTTTTCATACCTTGAAAGGCCTGAAGAAACACGTGTCATAAGCCTTACGAGCTCTTCATTTTCTTCTTTTTCAAGATTTGCCGCCATTCTTCCCGGAAGGTCGGAAATGTTTCCCGCAAAAAGCTCACGGTTTGTACCTGCGGAAACATTCACGGTGTAGACCTCACCGAACACCGACGCTATCGTATCGGACAGATAGTCGTTTATTCCCTGTCCGCTGTTGTCCTGCATATTCATGTTTACGACCATCACACCGTCATCGGCCAGCATTTCCTTTACAAGCGAAAAAAACTCTGCAGACGACATCTGGAAAGGGATAGTGATATCCTGATAAGCGTCGACCATAATAACATCAAACGCTTCGGCTTTTCCCGCTTCTTTCATTTTTGCCAGCGCACTGAGATATGCACGCCCGTCATAAGTCACGACCTTTATGTCGTCGGGAAGTTCAAAGTATTTGTGCGCGAGCGCGGTTATCTTTTCGTCTATCTCCACGCCCTCGATGTACATGTCGCCAAAGTATCTTCGGCACTGGGTCGCGTAAGTACCGGTGCCCATCCCGAGGATCAGCACCCGCAGAGGCTCATCTTTTTCATACATTCCCGCCATATAGGGCGCCGCCATTGCGTAGTCATAATACATCCCGGTGAGGCCTTTTTCCTTCCTGTAGACCGACTGCACGCCAAACAGCGTGTTTGTCGAAAGGATGACGCTTGAAGAATCCTCCGAGACCTGAAGATAATTGTATATGGATTCGTCCTCTACCACAAGGTCGTCCGTCCAGAAAGCAAAATTGTTCCCATGTCCGAAGATGCAGCACATCACAAAGATCACGCCTGCGACGGTCACCTTTGTGATGCCCTTTTTTGACTTCCCGCTCACAAAATAGACCACTGCGAGCAGGAGCAACACCCCCGCAAAGATAAGGAATGTGATCGACGTTCCGACCGCAGGGATGCTGACAAAAGTCGGGACAAACGTGCCGATGATGCTGCCCACCGTGTTTGAGGCATTCAGCATGCCCACCACTTTTCCGCTGTCATCAAGACTGTCAACGGTATATTTTACAAGTGAAGGTGTCACCGTTCCCAAGAGAAAAAGCGGGAAAACAAACACGACCATGCAGGCCGCAAACGCAGCGATGATGAGATAATTCGTGCTTATCGTGAAAACAAGAAGTCCCGAGATGCCGAGGATTATGTATTTTCCAACGACCGGGATCAGCGCGATCCAGATCGCGGCGACCACTATCCTGCCGTACAGCCTGTCC
>JAEENL010000113.1 GCA_016283775.1 Lachnospiraceae bacterium
CCATAACGCCTGCAACGGTTGCAAACATGGTTGCCTTCTTTGCACCACGGGTGAGCTTAGAGAGCCACTTGTGCTTAGGTGCAGAGGTAGTGGTTGCTGTCTCCATAGCGGTAGCATCGACCGCAGAAATATTCAGTTCGTTCATAGGTAAAAAGTCTCCCTCAAAATAAAAAAAGTAGTGTCCGCAGCTTCAACCGTTTCTCTTTTATTCGGTTTCTTCACTGTCCGAGTTAAAATCCGACATATATCTCTTTTTCGTCGGTTTCCTCAGAATTTGGAGTATCAGCGGTTTCTGTTTCTGTTGCTGATACTGTTGTAACTTCCTGTCCGGCGGCCGTCATATCAACACCATACCCCGTGAACTTCTCCTGTCGAGACAGTCTCAAACGCATCGCCTTTTGGTCACTCACATATTTTTCGATGTTGAACCCCATCTCAGGATTATCGTCCAAGAGCATTGGATATTGCTTATGACGGGTAATGTCAAACTTGTCCGAGAAGAACGGACGCACTCCTCGCACTTGTAAGATACATTTACCGCCGTCCATGACCGCCAGTTCGTCCTGACTTTTCAGCTCTTTGCCGAGCTTCTGATAGTTCATACCGTAGCTTTCCGATTGTCCACGATTGGTGGAGGTATTGAAACTGTCGATCGTTTCTTTACCCAAGCTCTCTGAGATCTCTTTCAGCGTGGACTTCTCCTTACCGCCCAAAAACAGCATCGTATCACAGTTGCCTTCGATCGTGTCTGCATTGTCTTTGTAGATAGCCTTTAGCTGGCTCTTAGCTTGCAAGATGATACTTGCCGATATTTCACGGCTTCGGATAGTCGCAATGAGCTTCTCAAACTGCGGTATTTCGCCAATATTGGCGAACTCGTCTAACAAACAGCGTACATGATAGGTCAGCTTTCCACCTGGGGAATTATCTGCTTTGGTGCAGAGTAGGTTGAAAAGCTGGGAATACATGATCGCTACAAGGAAGTTGAATGTAGCGTCTGTATCGGAGATGATTATGAAAAGCGCACTCAGCTCGTCACCGAGCTTGTCGAGGTGCAGCTCATCGTAGGAGGTGATCTCCAAGACCTCATCTATTGCAAAAGGCGCGAGTCGTGTCGAACAGCTAATAAGAATAGACTTAGCCGTTTTTCCGGCAGCGAGCTTATACGCCTTGAATTGTTTGAGTGCAAATGCACCCAAGCGCCGTTGTTCGGCATCGGGTTTTGTTTCAAAGATGTCACCGTAATCAGCCATGACTTCGGGATCTTCGTGCTTTGTGCCGTTCAGCCAGCACTCCACGATCTCAAACTCAATGTCTATCGCATTCTTGAATTCCTCATCGTCCTCACGGCATTCCGAAGCGTTTATCATGTCGATCAGCGTTTCAAAGTTCCATTGATCTTCGGGGTACATAGCGAAAATAAGTGCAATATACGCAGTATAGAGCAGTTTCTCCGCTTTCACCCAAAAGTCATCGCCGGACGGCTGCTGAGAGGAAGAAGTATTCTTGATAAGGACTTCCACGAATTTGAGAATATCCTTCTCACGGTTTTTCTTTGAAATGTAAGCAAACGGATTGTAGTGCATACTTTTCGCAAAGTCGATCGTGTTGAACACCTTGATCTTGTAAGGCTCATAGACAGGGATATATCTGCCTTTTTTGTCTTTGAGATAGTTGCCCTTATCGTCCCTGCGGTACACAACTTTTCCGTCAACTCGTTTCGGGCGGCCCCGTTCAAGCATTTTTCCGCATTCCACAAGCACCGTACCCTTCGGGTCGGTTACTACATAAGAGGAGTGCATCTGCATCAGGTTCGGCTTGACGAAAAATCGTGTCTTACCTGAGCCTGAACCGCCGATCACAAGAATGTTCTTGTTACGGGCAAATTTCGGTGCAGATGGCTTGCCCATTGTAAGGGATTCCGTCTTTGTGAGAATGACATTGTTTTCGGGGCAGGATAAGTCCATATACGGCTCAATATCCTTTTCACCGCCCCATACGGCAGAGCCGTATTCCTCACCCTGGCGAAATTTCTTCTTGTTTTTCGACTTGACATAGAGG